>NZ_JBEYYT010000063.1:0-32657 GCF_040645715.1 Spirillospora sp. NPDC046719
CCCCGCGCCCCCAGGCGGGCCCCGCCGCGGTCCCCCGGCCCGCCCGGGGGGGCCCCCCGCCGCCCCCCGGGGGGGGCGCCCCCGGTGGGGGGGGCCGCCACGGCCCCGCCGCCGGCGCGGAGCGCGGCGAGCCGCTGTTCGGGGGTGGCGAGCGAGCCGCCCGCGCGGGCCGCCGCCGCGTCCACGACCGCGTCCATCAGCGGGACCGCCGCGCGCAGCGCCTGGAGGAGGGCGTCGCGCCCCTGCCCGGCCAGCACGCCCGCGGGGTCCTCGCCGCCGGGGAGCGCGGCGAGGTCGAGCGGTCCGGCGACCCGGCTCAGGACGTCCCACGCGCGGACGGCGGCCGACCGGCCCGCCGGATCGTCGTCCAGCGCGATCAGGACGCCCGTGGCGCCGAGGTCGGCGGCGCCCGCGAGGGCCGCCAGGTGGGCGGGGGTGAGGGACAGCCCGCAGGTCGCGACCGGCGCGAACTCCGGCGCCCGCGCCGTCTCGACGGCGATCGCGTCCAGCGGGCCCTCGACGAGGACGGGCCGCGCGCCCGCCGCCAGCCGCTCCCGGACCTCGTGCAGGCCGTAGAGCAGCTCGCCCTTGTGGAAGAAGCCGGTGTCGGGGCCGTTGAGGTACTTCGGGCCTTCCCCGCCGTCGCGGCGGCGGCCGAGGAACCCGGAGATCGCGCCGTCCGGCCTGCGGATCGGGAACATCGCGCGGTCGCGGAACATGGCGTGCGGCCGTCCCGACGCGCCGTGGCGCGCCAGCCCCGACGCGACGATCGCCTCGTCGGCGTGTCCGAGCGAGCGCAGATGGTCGACGAGGGCGTGCGGGGAGTCCGGCGCGTAGCCGATCTGGCGGCGCCGCTGCACGCCCGGCGAGAACCCGCGCCCGTCCAGGTAGGCGGGCACCCAGCTCGCCTTGAGACGGGCGCGGAAGAACCGGTGCGCCTCGGGGAGGACCCCGCCCGACGGGTCGCGGACGCGGTCGTGGACGCGGCGGGCCGTCCGCAGGATCCGGTCGCCCGCCTCCGCGCCCGCCCAGAACGCGTTCACGGGGAACACCGGCGGTTCCGGTTCGAGGCCGAGCCACGACAGGACGATGTACGCGACGGAATCGGCCTCCACCCGCGGCAGGCCCCGGCTCAGCTCGCGCGCCAGCCGCTGGACGAGCCCGTCGGGCGGCGCGGGCGGCGCGGGCGGCCCGGCGGGAGCCGGGGGCAGCGGCAGGCCCGTCGTCTGCGCGATGTCGAAGACGGCGTAGGGGCGGCCCGTCCGCGACAGCACGCGGATGCCCGTCTCGCCCCGGCCGACCTGGCGTCCGGCGGCACGCCAGTCCTCGTACGAGCGGACGTCGGTCGCCGCGCGCCACTGGGCGCCGATCAGCAGCGTGTTGACGTAGCCGTGGCGGCGGCCGTGCAGGACGGCCCGGTCGAGCCACCACGTCCACGGCCGTGTCCCGTCGCGCAGCAGCGCCGTCTCGTGGGCGGCCATGTCGCGCAGCAGCGCGGCCAGGCGGCGCCGGTCGTCCTCCCAGGGGGTGGCGGTCACGGGTCCCTCGCCTTCGGTCGTGCCGGCGGGGAAGCCGCCTGAGTCATACCCAGGACGCCCCGGGTACAGGCGTCACAGCTACAGACGTCACAGCTGCAGGCGTCCCGGGTACGGGCGTCACAGGTACAGGCCGAAGAACTCCTCCGGGTGGTCCAGCAGCGGCGGGAGGTCCTCGGCGGTGAGGGTGACCAGGTCCTTCTTCGCGGGCGGCTTCACCGGGCCGCCGTCGCCTCCGGCGCCGACGGCCGCGGACGCGATCCGGTCGGCCTGGTTGGCGACGGCGACGTCCAGCAGGTTGCGCATCAGCCGGCCGTTGCCGAACGACGGGCCGCGCGGCGCGGTCCGCAGCATCGAGCGCAGCGTCTCCTCGGTGCCGGGCGCGAGCCGGAACCCGTCGGCCTCCGCGAGCTGCCCGAACACCGTGATCAGCTCGTCGTCGCTGTAGTCGGGGAAGTGGATCTGCTTGGGGAAGCGGGAGTCCAGGCCGGGGTTGGCGGCCAGGAACTCGGCCATCTCCTGCTGGTAGCCGGCGACGATCACCACGAGGTCGTCGCGGTGGTCCTCCATCAGCTTGACCAGCTCGGCGATGGCCTCGTGCCCGTAGTCGCCCTTCAGCGGCGACTGGGTGAGCGTGTACGCCTCGTCGATGAACAGCACGCCGCCGATCGCGCGCTCGACGAGCCGGCGGGTGCGCGGCGCGGTCTGGCCGATGTACTCGCCGACCAGGTGCGCGCGGGACGCCTCGACCAGGTGCCCGGACGACAGCACGCCGAGCTTCTTGTAGATGCGGCCGAGGAGCCGCGCCACCATCGTCTTGCCGGTGCCGGGGTTGCCGGTGAACACCATGTGCCGCGTCGGCGGCGTGATCCGCAGGCCGGACTCGCTGCGCAGCCGCGCCGCGTGCGTGCCCGCGACCAGCAGCGCGATCTCGTGCTTGACGGTGTCGAGCCCGGTGAGGTCGCGCAGCTCGTGCAGCGGGTTCCCGGCGGACTGCGCGGTGTCGAGGGCGGCCGGGATGTCGCCCTTGCGGACCACGATCTCGGCGCCGCCCTCCGTCCGCCGCCGGACCGCCGCGACGACTTGGTCGGCGAGGTACGGGGCCAGCCGCGCGTTGCGCAGCGACTGCATCGGCGGCGTCGCCGCCAGCAGCTCGCCCGCGGCCTCGACGGCCTGCCGGGTGGCGCGCGCGCCGAGCCGGTCCAGCGCCCGGCGGAACAGCTCGGCGTGGCCCTGCGCGGTGAACGGCTTCGTCCGCGCGATCCGGAACCGGCCCGGCAGCACCGGGTTGACGTCGCGGATCCGCTCGTCGCCGTCCGCGTCGCACAGCACGACGAGGTTCAGGTCGGCGTGGATCGCCAGCAGCCGGTGCAGCTCGTCGGCGATGGCCTCGCCGTTGCCGGGGTCGGCGACGATGCCGTCCAGCCCGTCGATGATGAGCAGCCGGTCGCCGGCGCAGTCGCGGGTGTCGGCGTGCAGCTTGGCGACCGCGTCCGAGAGCCGCTGCCCGGCGTACAGGTTGTCGGTGACCCACAGCGGGTCGCGGCCGAGCGCGAGCGCCTTGCCGAGCTCCTGCGCCGCGTCCCGCTTGCCGGTGCCGTCCGGGCCTGCGATCAGCAGCCGGACGGGCTCCTTGCCGCGCGACAGCTCCTCCAGCGCGGCGGTCAGCTCGGGCTGCCCGACCAGCGTGCTGGCCAGCTCGGCGCGCGTCCCGGCGGCCGTCGCGCCCGCTCCGCCGCCCTCGCCCTCCTCGCCGGCGGCGGGCGCCTTGAGGGTCTCGGTGAGCGGGTTGACGACGCGGCGCCGCGGCGCGTACAGGCGGCGCAGGTCGGTCTGGAACTGGCCGACCGGGATCCACTCGGCCTTGGGGAACCACGGGTCGCCCGGCAGGCCCTGGACGATCGCGACGAACCGCATCGCCATGTCGAGCCAGGCGCGGCACGCGTCGGCGGCGCCCGCGACCAGCGCCCGGACGAGCCAGGCGCGGGTGCGCTGCTGCCACGCGTCGGCCTTGAAGCCGCGGCGCTCGGCCGGGAAGCGCTGCTGGAGGTCGTGGTAGCGGTCCTCGCCGAGGGCCGCGGCCAGTTCCGCCGGGATGTGCTCCATGCTGCCCTGCAGCAGCAGCTGGATCAGGTGCGACTCGGGGGACTCGTCGCGCGGCGCGACCTCCGCGAGGATCCCGTACGCGGCGAGGAGCCCCTCGCACACCCAGTCGAGGTACCCGACGGGGCCGAGCAGCTCCGGGACGGCGGCGACGATGTCGTCGCCGGCGTGCGCGTGCCAGTGCTCGCGCAGCTCCATCTTGGGCAGGTTCACGTCGCACTCGGGCGGGTCGGCGTAGAGCCGCAGCAGCGCCTTGCGGCGCTCCTCCAGCGGCTCGATGCCCTCCAGCACGCCCAGGCACTCGCGGGCGAGCTCGATCGCCAGCTCCCGGTCGGGCGCCTCGATCAGCCAGTCCACCGGCGGGCGCCACCGGCCGCCCGGCGCGTCCCAACGGGTCATCCGGGTGCTGAGCGTGCCGGGGTTGGCGAGGTGCCGGTGCAGCAGCCGCTCCGGCAGCTGCGACCACGAGCCCGCCTTGATCGCGCCGCCGCCGGGCAGGAACGCCAGGATGCCGAAGATCTCCGCGGTGACCAGCGAGGCGGGCAGCGTCAGCAGCTTGTGCTCGTCGGTGGTGAGGTCGGCGGCGCGGGGGTCGTTCGCCAGCGCGTCGATCCGCGCCGAGATCTCCTCGAACAGCCCGTCGGGGACGCGCCACGGACCGTGCGCGTAGACGTCGAGCACCGGCTCGTCGGTGAGCAGTAGCTCCAGATGCTCCGGCAGCCGCAACGCGTTCCTCCAAGAGAGATCAAAGCAGGGGTACAGCCTACGTTTACGAAAGGAGTGCTGGTTTAGCGGTCGGCCGGATCGTCGGTATTGGGTCGGCCACGTTCGGTCACCGGCCGGAAGCGGTCCGGTGCCGCCCGCGCGGACCAGCGCGGATCGCCGGAGATGAGGGGGTGAGGGCGTGCCGGAGCGCGTCGCGGAACTGGCCGCACGGCTGCGCGCGATCGACTGGGCGTACGAGGGTGACGAGCTTCACAGGCGCTCCCGCATCGCCCTCATGCGCGAGCACCTGCACCGCGGCGAACGCTGGGCGCGGCACCTCGGGTTCCGGGGCTCCGGGCCGTTCCTGACACTGCCGGACCTGATCGCCCCCGGCGTCCGGGCGGACCTGGTCGTCGTCCGCGGCGTCCTCGACACCGTGCCCGGCCTCGACCTGTCGCCGACGTCCCGGGCCTGCGCGGCCGCGCTGCACTTCGCCGCCCTCCATGACGCGGAGGTGCCGCTGCCCGCGCTGCCCGACCCCTACGAGCCGCTGGTGCTGCTCTTCGAGCGCGGCGGCGGGTTCGGGATCGACTGCTCCGGCGTGTTCATCGAGCTCGGGTCGGTCGCCGTGCCGCGCGGCCGCCGCGAAGGCAAGCTCAGGAACGCGTCCCTCGCCCCGATGGACCACACCGCCCTGGACGACCTCGACATGCTGGACGACCGCTGACCCGACGGTCAGGGGCGGCGGAGCGACTCCACGGCCAGCCGCGCCGCCGTGCCGATCACCGCGTCCGCCTGCGGCAGCACCGCGATCGGCAGCAGCGACCGGGTGAACACCGCGACCGCGTACCGGCCGCCGTCCGGGTACTCCACGACGCCGACCTCGTTGCGGACGGTCAGCAGCGTCCCCGTCTTCCCGCTGACCAGCACGTCGTCGTACGGGAAGCCGGACGACAGCCGGTGCGGCCACACCTGCAGCCCGAACAGCCGGCGCATCGCCGCGCACCCGTCCGGCGGCGCCGCCTCGTCCCGCCAGATCGCGGCGAGCAGCCGGGTCATGTCGCGGGGCGTGCTGCGGCTCGTCCGGGCCGGGTCGAGGGCGCGCAGCCGGGCCGCCATGCCGGGCTCGTCCAGCCGCGCCCACACCTCGGGGAACCCGGACGCGCCCGCGTCGGCGAGCAGGTCCTCGAACAGCTGCCGGCCGCCGCCCGTCACCACGGTCCCGCGCAGGCCCAGCCCGGCGGCGGCGGCGTTGACCGCGTCCAGCCCGACCCGGTCCAGCAGGGCGTCCGCCGCCGCGTTGTCGCTCACCGTGATCATCAGGCAGGCGAGGTCGCGCAGCGACATCCGCACGTCGTCCAGCAGCGCCGACACCCCGGTCGGGCCGGACGTGCGGTCCCCGGCGGGCAGCGTGACCTGCTCGGTCGGGTCGAGCAGCCCCTCGGCGGCGCGGCGGTGGAAGGCGACCAGCAGCGGCACCTTGAACACCGACGCCAGCACCACCGGATCGTCGGCGCGGACCGCGACCTCCCGGCCGGTGTCGATGTCGGCCGCGTGCAGGAAGCCGGTGACGCCCGCCGCGCGGAACGCGTCCCCGATCCGTACGGCGGTGTCCCCGGCCACCGCGTCCCGCGTGCCGGTCATGCCAGGAACCCGGAGGACGGGCGGGACACGACGCGGCGCGGCGGCGCGGCGTCCAGCGGCGCCATCCCCGCCTCGCGGCGCAGCACCGCGGTCGCGACGGCGGTGAAGTCGGCGATGGCGCGCTCGTGCTCGGCGTCGCGGGTGCGCCGCCACGCGCACGACGTCCGCCAGACCAGCGGCTCGCCGACCAGCGGACGCCACGTCACCCCGGCGGAGTCGTCGGTGCGCGGGACGAGCGCCACGGCCGTCCCGGCGAGGACCAGCCCGAGCGCGAACTGGGGGTGCCGCGCCTCGTGCACGGCGGGCGGCGCGTACCCGTGCCGGCGGCACGCGGCCAGTGCCTCGTCGTAGGCGCCCGGCGCCTCCTCGCGGGGGAAGACGACCAGGTCGCGGCCGGCGAGGTCGGCGAGGTGCACCTCCGGGGACGCGGCGAGCCCGGCGCCCTCCGGCAGCAGCACGCCGACCGGCTGCCCCAGCATCGGGCCGAGCCCGAGGCCGCGCGAGTCGCACGGGTGCCGGACGATCCCGGCGTCCAGCGCGCCCTCCGCCAGCGCGCGGACCTGCTCGGCGGTCCCCGTCTCGCGCAGGTCGAGGCGCAGGTCCGGGCGGCGGTCCCGGAACGCGGCGATCAGCGCGGCGACGATCGGGCCGCCGAGGTCGCTCGGCAGCCCGGCGCGCACGGTGCCGACCTCGCCGAGGCGGGCCCGTTCGGCGACGGAGTAGACGCGGTCCACGCGGGTGAGGATGTCACGGGCCTCGTCCAGCAGGAGCCGCCCGGGCGCGGTCAGCTCCACCCGCCGGCTGGACCGGTCGAACAGCCGCACCCCGAGCTCGCGCTCCAGCCGCTGGATCCGCTGGCTCAGCGGCGGCTGGGCCATGCCGAGCCGCTCCGCCGCGCGCCCGAAGTGCAGTTCCTCGGCCACCGCGACGAAGCAGGCGAGATGGCCGACGATGTTCACGAGCAGGGACCATATCAGAATCCATATCGCTGCCCCTCGGATATCAATCTTGGACATCTGGGCGATGACCTGGTGTTCTTGGGCGTCCAACGACCGAAAGGACATGAGATGCGCCGATCCCGCGTGGTCGCCGTCGCCGCCGTGGTGGCCGCGGCCGTGCTCGTGGGGGCGGGAGCGGTGTGGTTCCTGCGGGACGGGGAGTCCCCGGGGGACGCCGCGAAGCGCTATACGGCGGCCTGGAGCCGCGGCGACTACGCCGCGATGCTCGCGCTCACCGCCGATCCGCCCGCCGACTTCACCGCACGGCTGACCGCCATGCACGACGCCCTCGGCGTCACCGCCCAGCGCTACACGGTCGCCTCCGTCGGGAAGCCGAAGGGCGACACCGCCGGCGGCTCGTACACCGCCGAGCTGACGCTCGCGGGCGCCCGCACCTGGAGCTACGAGGGCGCGATGCCGCTCACCAAGAGCGGCGGCAAGTGGCGGGTCGCCTGGTCGCCCGACGTCATCTACCCGGGGCTGAAGGAGGGGCAGCGGCTGAGCGCCTCCCGCGCCTGGCCCGCCCGCGCCGACATCACGGCGGCCAATGGCAGCAGCCTCTCCGGGTCGCCGTCCGGGTCCGTCCAGCAGCTGGCCGGGCCGGTCGGTCCCGCGTCCGCCGAGGCCGCGGCCAAGCTCGGCGCCCCGTACCGCAAGGGCGACACCGTCGGCGCCGACGGGCTGCAGAAGCAGTACGAGAAGCGGCTCGCGGGCACGCCCGCCCTCGCCGTCCAGATCGTCGACGCGGCCGGGAAGCCGGTGAAGACGCTGAAGCGGTTCGGCGGCGCGGACGGCACGCCGCTGCGCACCACGATCGACCCGAAGGTGCAGGCCGCGGCCGGCAAGGCGCTCGGCTCCGCCGCCAAGCCCGCGTCGCTGGTCGCGCTCCGGCCGTCCACCGGCGAGATCCTCGCCGTCGCGAACAAGCCCGGCGGCTACAACCGGGCGCTGATGGGCCGCTACCCGCCCGGCTCCACCTTCAAGGTGGTCACCGCCGCCGCGCTCGTCGCGGGCGGGATGTCGCCGTCCACCAAGGTGCCCTGCCCGGCCACCACGACGGTCGGCGGCCGCTCGTTCCACAACTACCAGCACGAGGACTTCGGGACCGTCGCGCTCCGCGAGGCGTTCGCGCACTCCTGCAACACCACCTTCGCGCGGCTCGCCGTGGACAAGCTGGGGGAGAAGCGGGTCGCGCAGGTCGCCGCGCAGTTCGGGTTCAACGCCCCGGTCGTCGCCGGGCTGCCCGCCGTCCGCGCCTCATTCCCGGACAACAAGGACGACACCGCGTTCGCGGCGGCCTCGTTCGGGCAGGGCGAGGTGCTGACCAGTCCGCTGAACATGGCCGCGGTCGCCGGCGCGGCGGCGAGCGGCGTGTGGCGCTCGCCCCGGCTCGTCGACGCGTCGCTGGTCTCCAAGGCGGTGGACGCGGGCGGTCGCAAGCCCGAGCCGCCGCACCGGCTGGAGCCCGCGGTGAAGTCGGCGCTGCACTCGCTGATGCCGGCCGTCGTCAGCGAGGGCACCGCGTCCGGGGTGAACTTCCCGTCCGGCACGGCCGGGAAGACCGGGACGGCGGAGTACGGGTCGGGCGCGAACCCGCCGACCCACGCCTGGTTCATCGGCTACCGCGGTGACCTGTCCTTCGCGGTCATCGTCGAAGGAGGCGGCACCGGCGCCGAGGCCGCCGCCCCGATCGCCGCCGACTTCCTCAACTCCCTCTGACCGACCCCGGGTCTCTCGCGGCGGGGGGGTCGTCATGGGCGGCGCTCATGACGACGACCCGCCGCGAGCCGACGGTCAGTGGACGGCGGCGGCGAGGATGCCCGCGGTCTCGGCGATGGCGGGTTCGTCGGCCGCGGCGTCCGCCGTGAGGCGGTTCGTGGTGATCACGATGATCACCGGCGCGCCGGACGGGGGCCAGGCGATCGCCATGTCGTTGGCGGTGCCGTAGGTGCCGCCGGTGCCTGTCTTGTCGCCGACCGTCCAGCCCTTCGGCAGGCCGGCCCGGATCCGCTTGTCGCCGGTGATCGTCTGCTTCATCCAGCCCGTCAGGCGGTCGCGGTCCGCGCGGGCGAGGGCGCCGCCGGCGGTGAGGGCCCGCAGGTCGGCGGCCCAGGCACGCGGGGTGGTGGTGTCGCGGAGCTCGCCCGGCTTCCACAGGTTGAGGTCCGTCTCCCAGCGGTCGTGGCGGCTGACCCGGTCGCCGAGGGAGCGGAGGAACGCGGTGTCGCCCGCCGGCCCGCCGATCTGCCTGAGCACGAGGTTCCCGGCGGTGTTGTCGCTCTGGGTGATGGCCGCCTTGCACAGGGCGGACACCGTCATTCCGTCCTTGACGTGGTCCTCGGTGACCGGCGAATTGTCCACCAGGTCTTTCTTCGTGTAATGGATGACCCGGTTCATCAGGCCCGGGTCGGTCCGCCGCGCCTTTCGCAGGACGGCGCCGCACGCCATCACCTTGAAAGTGGACGCGAAAGCGAATCGCTCGTCCGCCCGGTACGAGGCGAAACGGCCCGTCCCGGTATCCACCGCGAAGGCGCCGATACGGTCGCCGCGCGCTTTCTCCAGGGCGTTCAACCTCTTCGTGACGGCCGCCTGGGACGGGGCGGGCCGAGAGCCCGGCGAGGCGGAGAGCGGCGCGACCGCGCTCTGCGGCACGGCCTGCTCGCCAGGGGATTCGTGGGAACCGCACGCCGCCAGCCCGGCGAGGGCCGTGGCGGACGCGGCGATCGCCGCGGTCGTGCGGAGACGGTGTCGGTATTCGCTCATGGGGAGAGCAGACCAGAGCCCGAGCAGCCGTGTCCAATATTGATATCCATGGCCCATCGATATCAATTCCGATATTCGCACTGCTCGGCGGCGGTCCCGCCGGCTCAGAGCCAGTCGCGCAATTTGAAGACGGCGTAGAGCGCGACGCTGCACACCACGATGATGATCGTGCTGACGATGAACCCCGAATGCGTGGAGAACCCCGGATACGGCACGTTCTGCCCGTAGAAGCCGGTGACCGCCGTCGGCACCGCGATGATCGCCGCCCAGCTGGTGACCTTCTTCATCACCTCGTTCATCCGGTTGCCCTGCAGCGCGATCCGGGTGTCCAGCAGGTTCGCGACGAGGTCGCGCAGGCTGTCGGTCCACTCGCCGACGCGGAGCGTGTGGTCGTAGACGTCCTGCAGGTAGGGCGCGAGCGCCGGTGTGATCATCCGCAGGTCGCGGCGGAGCAGCGTGTTCACCACCTCGCGCATCGGCAGCGCGACCCGGCGCAGCGCCACCAGGTTCTTGCGCAGCCGGAAGCTGCGCCGCTGGATCTCCCGCACCTCGAACGCCTCGTCGAAGATCATCGACTCGACCTCGTCGGCCTCGTCGTCCAGCGCCTGCACCGCCTCCAGCTGCAGGTCCACGACCATGTCGAGGAGCCCGTAGAGCAGGTAGCCCGCGCCGGCCGAGGCGATGTCCACGCCCGGGCTCTCGTCCCACCGCTTGACCAGCGCGTCGATGTCGAAACCGGGGCCCTGCCGGACGGTGACCAGCGCACGCTCGGCCAGGAACGCCGACACCTCGTACAGCGTCAGCTCGCCGTCCTCGATCCGCGGCACGTAGACGTTCAGGAACGCGTACCCCTCGTAGCGGTCGATCTTCGCCCGCTCGTGCCGGGACACCGCGTCCTCGACCGCCACCGGGTCCAGGCCCAGCTCGTCGCTGATCACCCGCAGGTCGGCGCTCTGCGGTGCGCACAGGTCGACCCACACGACCGTGTCGTCCTGCTCGAGGTAGTCGCTGACCTGCGCGACCGGGAAGTCGTGCTTCTCCAGCGTGCCCCCGCGCCACACGCGGGTGCGCGGCGGGGGGACCTCGTCCCGGTCGCGGGGGGACTGCTCGGCACCGGCTTCGGAGGGATGCGCCATGGGCCCCCTTATACCCGAGTCGCCAGAGGAACACGGAGTGCGGTCGAGATCACAGCGCCCGTCCGAGCAGGGGCCGCCTGAGCAGGGCGGGGCCGGGATCGCGGCGTGGTCACAGGGGCGCGCGCGGGGGCGCCGACGAGCCGCGCACCACGAGCCGGCCGGGCAGCACCCGGGGCGCCGGACGGCCGCCGTCCAGCAGGTCCAGCAGCGCGGTCATGCCCTGGGCGCCCATCTCCTCGGCGGGCAGCCGGACCGTCGTCAGCTCCGGCTCCAGCGCGGTCGCCAGCAGCACGTCGTCGAACCCGGTGACCGACAGCTCGCCCGGCACGTCCAGCCCGAGCGCGCGCGCCGCCTTGTAGGCGCCCGCGGCGATCAGGTCGTCGTCGCAGACCAGCGCGGTCGGCGGATCGGGGCGGGCGAGCAGCCGCTGCGCCGCGTCCCGCGCCGAGGCGACGTCGATCGCGCACGCCGACCGGGTCAGCTCGCCGCCGGGCAGCGCCGCGACCTCGGCCGCGAGCACCTCGGCGCGGGCCCGGAACGTCCACTGGTCGACGCCCGCCGCGACATGCCCGAACCGGCGGTGCCCGAGCCCGGCCAGGTGCCGGGCGATCGCGCGCATCCCGGCGGCCACCCCGAAGTCGACGGTCGGGACGTCGGCGTCCGGTCCGCTGTCGAGCAGCACCGCGGGCGTCCCGTGGAACCGCTCCAGCGCCGCCGCGGGCATCGACGACGCCAGCACCCCGTCGATCGCCTCGTGCGGCGCGGGGAACGGGCTCTCGGCCGGGCCGTCCGCGTCGTCCGGCCAGGTGGACACCACCACCCCGAACCCGTGCCGCGCCGCGACCCGCGCCGCGCCGGTGTAGACGGGGCCGAAGAACGGCGCGGTGAGCGTCGGCACCATCAGCAGGACGGTCCGGGTGGTGCCGAGCCGCAGGTTCCGCGCGGCCTGGTTCGGCCGGTAGCCGAGCCGCTCGGCGGCGACCCGGACGCTGCGCGCGGTGGCGGGGGAGACGCGGCCGTTCCACTTGCCGCCCAGGACCAGCGACACCGTGGACTGCGAGACCCCGGCCTCCTGGGCGACGTCCTTACTGGTGGGACGTCCTGCCACCGGCACCTGGGCCTCCCTCGGGGACGTCGGACACGAAAAACAGACTAGAGCCGGACACGCGGGAAGTGGTACGTATGACCCACGGGGTAATACGTATGACGGCCATGACGGGGGCACAGAATGCGGGGCTATGTCGTCTTCCTGAGGCGGCCGCACGCGGCGCGGCTGCTCGGCGGGACGCTGTTCGGCCGGCTGCCGAACGGGATGGGCGCGCTCGCCGTCGTCCTGCACGTGCGCGCCGACGGCGGCGGCTACCCGCTCGCCGGCACCCTCGCCGCCGTCCTCGGCCTGGCGATGGCCGCCGGCCAGCCCGTCCTCGGCCGCGCCATGGACCGCTACGGGCAGCCGCGCGTCCTGCTGCCCGCCGCCTGCCTCTCCGCCGCCGGGTTCACGCTGCTCGCGGCCGTCGGCGCGCGCCCGCTGCCCCTCGCCGTCGCCGCCGTCGTCCTCGCCGGGTTCGCGACGCCGCCGCTGGAGGCCGGGCTCCGGGCGCTGTGGCCCGACGTCCTCGACGGCCCCGAGCAGGTCGACGCCGCCTACGCGCTCGACGCCGCCGCCCAGGAGATCCTCTTCTCCGTCGGGCCGCTCCTCGTCGTCGCCGCGGCCGCGGCCAGCACCGAGACCGCGCTCGTGCTCACCGGCCTGGTCGGCATCGCCGGGACCCTCGTCGTCGCGCTGTCCGGGCCGTCGCGCCGCTGGACGGGCGAGCCGCGCGCCGCCGACTGGGCCGGGCCGCTGCGCTCGCCCGGGCTGCGCGTCCTGCTGGTCTCCCTCGCCTGCGCCGGCATCGCGCTCGGCGTGTACGCGGTCGCCGTCGTCGCCTACGCCGAACGCCTCGACAGCGGCATCGCCTCCGGGCTGCTCCTCGCCTGCATGGCCGCCGGCGCGCTCACCGGCGGCATCGTCTACGGCGCGCGGCCGTGGACCGGCGAGCCGCACCGGCGGCTGCCGTGGCTGCTCGCCGCGCTCGCCGCCGGGTACGTGCCGCTCGTCCTCGCGCCCGGCCTGCCCGTGATGTCGGTGCTGGCGTTCGTCAGCGGCGTGTTCCTCGCACCCGTGCTGGCCTGCAGCTTCACCCTCGTCGACCGGCTCGCGCCGAGCGGCACCGTCACCGAGGCGTTCGCCTGGGTCGTCGCCGCGGTCGGCGCGGGCGGCGCCGCCGGCTCCGCGGTCGCCGGGTTCGGCGAGAAGCTCGCCGGGGTGCCGGGCGCGTTCGCCGGCGCCGGGATGGGCGGCGTCCTAGCCCTCACCCTGTGCCTGCTCGGCGCCCGGACGCTGCGCCCCGCCGCCGCCCGCCCCGTCCCGGCCGAGGTCCTCTCCTAGGGACGCCGCCGGCCGGGCCGGGCGTCAGATCCAGGACTTGAACCAGATCCGGGCGTGCCAGTCGTCGTAGGTCAGCGTCTGCGCCGCCAGGATTGGATAGAAGTAGGCGAAGTTCGCCAGCACCACCAGCAGGAACGCGCCCGCGGCGGCCGCGCCGACGAGGCGCCGCACCCCCGGCGGCACCGGCGACGGCACCGACGCCGGGACCGGCGCGACCCGCGCGCCGCTCGGCCCGTGCAGATCGTCGGGGAACGCGTCCTCCTCGTAGGCCGGCCGCGCGCCGTCCTCCGCGGGCCGCCCAGGGGCCGCCGCGTGCGCGCCCACCAGCCCGGACGCCGGTCCTATCAGATAGCCGAGCACCAGCACGACCGCCAGCACCATGAACGGGATCAGCGGCGTCGCGTAGAACAGGAACATCGTCCGGTCGCGGAACGCCGACGGGAACCAGGTCAGCCAGCCCGCGAGGAACCCCAGCACGATCGCCCCGGCCCGCCAGTCGCGCAGGACCAGCCAGATGAACAGCACCACGATCAGCGCGGCCAGCGCCCCCCACCACAGCGCGGGCGTCCCGATCCCGAGGATCTCCCGCGAGCACCGCGGCGCCCCGCACGACTTCGGCTCGGTGTAGAAGAACGCCACCGGACGCCGGAGGACCGGCCAGTCCCACGGCCACGACTGGTACGGGTGCTTGGCGTCCAGGTTGTTGTGGAAGTCCAGCATCTGCCGGTGGTAGTCCCACAGGCGCGGCATCGCCTCGAACGGCCGCCACCACCAGTGGCTCGACGCGTGGCCGCGCCCCCACCCGCCCGGCTTGAAGATCCAGCCCGACCAGGTCGCCAGGTAGGAGACCAGCGCCACCACCACGATCTGGACGAACGCCGGCCCGGCGTCCAGCAGCAGCGTCCCGGCGATCGGTTCCCGCACCCCGGCCGCGCGCCGCGCGCCGTAGTCCCAGAGCACCACCATCAGCCCGAACGCGGCGACGTAGAACACGCCCGTCCACTTGGTGGCGCACGCCAGGCCGAGGCAGACCCCCGCGCCCCAGCGCCACCCGTGCGCCAGGAACGGCCCGTACGCCGACGTCCGGCCCGCCTCGATCTTGTCGGCGAGGCTCCACCGGGACCGGTCCCGGTCGTTCACCAGGCACGCGAACCCGGCCAGGACCCAGAACATCACGAAGATGTCCAGCAGCGCGGCCCGGCTCGTCACGAACTCCAGGCCGTCCAGCGCCAGCAGCAGCCCGGCGGCGCAGCCGAGCAGCGTGGAGCCGGTCATCCGGCGGGCCACCCGGCACAGGATCAGCACCGACAGGGTGCCGACCAGCGCGGGCACGAACCGCCAGCCGAACGGGGTCGCGCCGAACGCCCACTCGCCCATCGCGATCATCCACTTGCCGAACGGCGGGTGCGCGACGAACGACGGCCCCTGCCCCCAGATGTTCGCGTGCGGGTCCGCGATCAGCAGCTTGTCGGCGTTGTCGACGGTGTTGTGCTCCCAGCCGAACTTCAGCAGGGCCAGCGCGTCCTTGGCGTAGTAGGTCTCGTCGAAGACCACGGCCTTCGGCTGCCCGAGCCGGTAGAAGCGCAGGAAACCCGCGAACAGCGTCACCAGCAGCGGGCCCAGCCAGCCCGCCAGGACGCCGCCCGGGACCGCGGGGGCGAGCCACTCGCGGGGGGAGGGCGGCCGCCACCGGGACGCGTTCGCCGGAGCCAGATCCGTCGTCGCCATCTCGCAATCGTAAAGCCGACTCCCGGCCGCCCGGCCCGGTCCCGGCGCGCGGCGCCCCTGGGAGGATGGGACCGTGATGGGGACTTTGCTGCTGGCGGCGGCGCCGATCGGGCAGGCCGGGGACGCGTCGGTGCGGCTGCGGGACGCGCTGGCCGCCGCGCCGGTGATCGCCGCCGAGGACACCCGGCGGCTCCGCCGGCTCGCCGCCGACCTCGGCATCGAGCCGACCGGGCGCGTCGTGTCGTACTACGACCAGAACGAGAGCGCGCGCGCCGCCGAGCTGCTGGAGGACCTGCTGGCCGGACGGGACGTCCTGGTGATCACCGACGCGGGGATGCCGGGCGTGTCCGACCCGGGGTACCGGCTGGTGCGCGCCGCGGTGGAGCGGGACGTGCCGGTCTCGGTGCTGCCCGGGCCGTCCGCCGTCACCACCGCGCTGGTCGTGTCGGGGCTGCCGACGGACCGGTTCTGCTTCGAGGGCTTCCCGCCGCGCAAGAAGGGCGAGCAGGCGCGGCGGCTGGAGGCCCTCGCCGCCGAGCCCCGCACCATGGTGTTCTTCGAGTCGCCGCGCCGGCTGGCGGACACGCTGGGCGCCATGGCGGCGGCGTTCGGGGCGGACCGTCCGGCCGCCGTCTGCCGGGAGCTGACCAAGACCTACGAGGAGGTCCGCCGCGGCGGCCTCGCCGAGCTGGCCGGATGGGCCGCGGAGCGGGACGTGCGCGGCGAGATCACCGTGGTCGTCGGCGGCGCGCCGAAGCCCGCCGGGCTGTCCGATCCTGCCGACCTGGTCGCCGCCGTCGCCGCCCGGGAGGCCGCCGGAACCCCGCGCAACCAGGCGATCCGGGAGATCGCCAAGGAGAACGGCGTACCACGCGGGACCGTCTACGACGCTGTCGTCGCCGCCAGGAAACAGTGACCCCGTACGGAACGATCCAAAGGCTGATTTCGGGGGAATAGCTCCTTCGGTGGCCCGCGCTGGACCACTAGAGGACCGGCGGAGCCACCACGCAGTGTGGGACCCCGCGGCTCAGAGCCCGGCGCGAGCCGGGCAGACGGCACGAGATGCCGCCGGTAGCGCGAGATGGCGTCACCGAGGGGGTGAGGGCCATGCAGGATGCATGGTCGAGCCGTGAGGCATGGGTCTACGAATGCCTGTGCTGCGAGACGACGTGGGACGAGGTTCTCGAGGTCCGACATGTCGGCGATGGGCACGGTAACGAGGCCGTCATCTATGAGCGGAACGGCCAGCCGTGCACGACGCCGTGGACGGACTCCCTGTGCCCGAAGTGCCAGAGCCGGAACGTCAAGGCGTGGGCGGCGTCCCGCAAGGCCGGGGAGATGCCCCCGGTCCGCGACGGGAGCGACGTGGCGATGGTGTTCCACCTCCGCCGCATCCACGCCTGGTGACCGGGAGCGGCCACGACCGGGCCCCTCGGGCCCGGCGCTGACCGCCGGCCGCGGATGGTCGACCGATAATTCACCGCCGGCGGGTCCCGAGGGGGCCGTCAGCCGGCGGTGACCTCCGGGACCTTCCGCCCGACGGGCTCGGACGGGACGTCCAGCGACCGGGCCGGGCCCGGACGCCCGCGCAGCCGCCGCCACCAGCCGTCCAGCCGGTGCCGGACCTCCGGCGTGAACGCCATCCCGGCGGCCAGCGCGGCCAGCGGGACGGCCGGCAGCACGTACCGGTAGTCGAACTCGGCGGTCGCGGCGGGCGCGAGCAGCAGCCCGGTCGCCAGCGTCCACGGCAGCAGCGCCTCGCCGCCGAACCGCCGCCACAGCGCGACCATGCCGCCGAGCCCGAGCAGCAGCACGCCGCCGAGCATCGTCCCGCGCAGGTAGACCGCGTCCTGGTAGCCGCGCATGACGCCGCCGAACGGCTCGATCACGCGGGTGCGGGCGTCGCCGCGCTCGTACGCCCGGGCCTCGCCGGACGCGGTCGAGTCGGCGTCCATCCGCCAGTCGGGCAGCGCGTTGCCCTTCGTGCCGAACTCGTACTGCGAGTAGGTCGCCTTGTCCGGGAAGACCGTGCGGTCCCAGCGGAACACGCGGAAGAAGTCGTGGGCGACGACCTTCAGGTAGTCGCCGGGCTGGGCGAGGATGGCGCGCTTGGCGAAGTCGTTGCTGGCCGCGTTGTTCTCGGGGCTGAACCGGGTCCCGGGGAAGCGGTTCAGCGGCGAGGCCGCGTTCCAGATGCCGTCCTGGGAGTTCGGCAGCCGGTTCGCCGGCTCGGTGCACAGCGGGTACTCGCTGACCGGCAGCCCGTGCATCTTGTGGCAGTCGGCGAACTTGTAGGCCCGCGCGTACAGGAAGATCCCGTTGCTCTCGGTGATCGCGAACTTGCCGCTGTCCACCTTGTACCAGGTCATGTAGGACAGCACCGGCAGCGCGCACGCCGCCGCGGTGATCGCCATCGTCCGCCAGCCCATGCGCCGGATCAGCATGTACGCCAGCACGCCGAGCAGCACCGGCGCGCCGACCGACCGCGTCAGCCAGGAGAACCCGACGATCAGCCCGATCGCCAGCGCGATCCTCCAGGACGGCCGGTCGTGCCACAGCAGCAGCGTCACCGCGACCATCACCAGGAAGGTGAACGTCGTGTCGGACAGGACGAGGTGCTCGAGCTGGATCTGGTAGGCGTCGAAGAGCACCGGCACCGTGGCGAGCGAGGCGCCCCAGCCGGGCAGCCCGAACTTGCGGCGCAGCAGCGCGTAGATCATCACGCCCATGGCCAGGCCCATGAGGTGCTGGACGGCGGCGACCAGCGCGAAGCTGTGGAACGGCTTCAGCGCCCACAGCAGGAACGAGTAGCCGTCGGGCCGCAGCGGGTGCGGGTACAGCCCCATCGCCACGTGCAGGTAGTCGAAGCTGTCGTTGAAGAACATCGCCGGCTGGTAGCCGACCATCGCGACCACCCGCAGCAGCGCCGCTGTGGCAATGATCACACTGAAGATCGGGTGCCGCCGGATCCGCGCCCATGTCCCGCCGGCGCGCCCGGCGATCCACGCGCCGATCCCGCGCAGGGACGGCACTCGGGCCGACACGCGCGGGAAGGCGGCGGTCGCGCCTCCTGGAGCGTCGCCGGCGTCGCCGGGCGGCGCGCCGTCGTTCGCCCGTTCCTTCATGTCCCCATTCGCGGCGCCATTTCCGACGTCGCCGGAGGGTGCCTCCGCGGCCGCCGGGGAACCGTTCTCCGGTTCCGGTCCGCCGGGCGTGTCGCGGGCCGTTCCCGGCCCCTCCGCGACGGCCCCGGTATCCGCCGTGACCTGGGAGGTCTCCGCCGTGCCCGCGTCCGCCGCGGCCCCCTTCAGCTCGGCACCGCGCGGCGATTCGACAGCCACTCCGGCACCTCCCCTCCGCCGCTCTGTCCTCGGACCTGTGGCACTGCGTCCTCCGCCGCGCGTCACAGTCGACCCACCCTTTCCGGGCCGCCATACCCGTATGCTTGACGTCCTAGCCTGCCGCCCGGTTCGCGGCGGAGAGGGTTTTTCGGTTGCAAGTAGGCAACACGATACGGGTGCTCTTATGGAGAGCGGCCACCATCACCCGTCCACGGCAGGCATCATGAACGACGACGGGCCGCCGGGCGGATACACCATGAGACCAGACAACCGCACCGCCAACGGTCACCAGGGGTAACGAAGGAGATCGCGTGGAACTCTCCGTAGTGATGCCATGCCTGAACGAGGCCGAAACGGTCGAGACCTGTGTCCGCAAGACGATCGGCTTCTTCGAGGACAGCGGTATCGACGGCGAGGTCGTCATCGCCGACAACGGCAGCACGGACGGCAGCCAGCAGCTCGCCCGGGACGCCGGGGCGCGCGTCGTGCCGGTGGTCGACAAGGGCTACGGCAACGCGCTGATGGGCGGGATCCGGGCCGCGCGCGGCAAGTACGTGGCGATGGGCGACGCCGACGACTCCTACGACTTCACCACCCTCGGCCCGTTCCTGGACGAGCTGCGCGACGGCGCCGACCTCGTCATGGGCAACCGGTTCAAGGGCGGCATCGCGCCCGGCGCCATGCCGCCGCTGCACCGCTACCTGGGCAACCCGGTGCTCAGCTTCGTCGGCCGGCTGTTCTTCGGCAGCAAGATCGGCGACTTCCACTGCGGGCTGCGCGCGTTCGACCGGGACGCGATCCTGCGGCTCGGCCTGCAGACCGGCGGCATGGAGTTCGCCAGCGAGATGGTCGTCAAGGCGACCCTGCAGAAGTACGACATCCGCGAGGTCCCGACGACGCTGTCGCCGGACGGCCGGACCCGCGCCCCGCACCTGAACACCTGGCGGGACGGCTGGCGGCACCTGCGGTTCCTCATGCTGTACAGCCCGCGCTGGCTGTTCCTCATCCCCGGCCTGGTCTTCATGACCCTCGGCCTGCTGGCCGGCATCGCGATCTCCGCCGGGCCGGTGCGGATCGGCGCGATCGCCTTCGACGTCGACACCCTCGTCGGCGCGTCCGCCGCGCTGGTGATCGGCTTCCAGGCGGTGCTGTTCGCGCTGCTCACCAAGGTGTACGCGATGCAGGAGGGATTCCTGCCGCACGACCGCCGGGTGCAGAGGCTGATCGACTGGTGGAGCCTGGAGCGCGGCCTGCTGACCGGCGGGCTGCTGGCCATCGCGGGCCTCGCCGGCCTCGTCGCCTCGCTGCTGCACTGGCGGGGGCACAGCTTCGGCGAGCTGGACCCGCGCGACTCGCTGCGCATCGTCGTGCCGGCCGCGACCGCGCTGGTCATGAGCTTCCAGGTGATGTTCGCGTCGCTGTTCGTCAGCATCCTCGGCATCCGCCGCCGCCAGCACCCGCCGCTCACCGACCCGGCCGAGGAGGCCGCGGGCGTGGTGGACGCCGCCGCGCACAAGGTCGCCGGCGAGCGCCAGACCGCGGCCGCCGAAGCGGACGCCGCCTCCGAGGACGCGGAGAAGGCCGCCGCGGACGCCGCTGGCCCCGCTGAGGTCGCCGAGGTCGCCGGGACGCCGGACGAGCACTGACCGGCCTCCGAACCCCCGCGGTTCCGGCGCGGTGACGGAGCGTGGCCGAACCCGAGAACTTGCTGAGGGTTTCCCGGCCGGAAACGTCCGTCCGTCCGGCGCTGTGACAGGCTGAGACGAACATGGATCTTCGTTCCCTGACCGCGCGCGGCCGGCGGACCGGGCGGCCGTGAGCACCGAGGCCGCGCCGCCGGTCCTGTCCCGCCCGCCCGCCGCGCCCCCCGCCGGACGGGACGCTCCGGCATCGATGGGGCGGCGCCGCTGGGTGCTGCTGTTCGTCCTCGGCTGGGCGGTGCAGGCCGCGGTGCGGCTGTGGCTGGCGTCCGGGCAGACGATGCCGGTGGCGACGCCGGACGAGTCGGGGTACCTGTTCGCCGCACGGGTCCTGACCGGCGGTCCTGACGCCGACATGTCGTACGGGACGGTGTACCGCGGCGGCTACCCGCTGCTGCTGACGCCGGTGCTGTGGATCGCGCACGACCCGGTGAGCGTGTACCGGGGCGCGCTGGTCGTCAACGCCCTGATCAGCGCGCTGATGATGCCGCTGGCCTACCTGATGCTGCGGGCGTTCCAGGTGCGCCGGCGCTGGTCGTACCTGTTCGCGCACGTCACGGCGCTGCTGCCGGGCGTGCTGTTCTTCTCCGAGTTCGCGCTGACGGACGCGGTCCTGCCGGTGGTCGTGGTGGGCTGGCTGCTGTTCGTCCACACCTGGCTGCACGCCGGGCGCTCGCCCGCCGGGGAGTCGCCGCGGGTCGCGCTGTACGGGGCGGGCGCGTCGCTGCTCGTCGCGTTCGCCTACACCTCGCACACGCGCGGGACGATCCTGCTGGGCGTCCACGCGGTGCTGCTGGCGGCCGCCCTGGTGTTCCGGTGGCGGCCCTGGCGGGGCGTCGCGGTGCAGGCCCTCGTGCTCGCCGCCGCGGTCGGTGCGGGGACGCTGCTGAACCGCTCGCTGCTGCCGCACATGTACCCGTCCGGCGACAACGACCTGAGCGGGAACCTCGTCCGCCGCGTCACCACGCAGGACGGCTGGGCCTGGATGCTGTCGCTCGGCACCGGCCAGATCTGGTACCAGGCCGTCGCGACGGGCGGGATCGCGGCGATCGGCCTCATCACGGTCGCGTTCGTCGCCGCCAGGCGCGGCACGCCGCTCCGGCAGCGGACGCTGGCGCTCGGCATCCTCGTGATCGTGGCGGGGATCGCGTTCGCGACGTCCGCGGCGCTCCCGGACGAGTACCGGATCGGCAACTACGTCTACGGCCGCTACCTGGCGTGCATCACCCCGGTCCTGTTCATGGTGGGGATCGCGGTGCTGCTGCGGGCGTCGCGGCGGACGCTGGCGCTCGTGGCGGGCTCGGCCGCCGTGCTGACCCTCCTGGCGGCGTGCGTGGTCCAGTGGTACGCGGGCGACCGGCTGACCCGGTACACGTTCACGTCGTACGACTTCCCGGAGACGTCGTTCCTCACCTGGGACTGGAAGTCGTTCGAGCTGTGGCACGCCACCGTCGCGGGGCTCGCGCTGCTCGGCCTCGCGGTCGCGGCGGTGCTGCTGCGCCGCCACGGCCCGGCGCTGCTCGCCGGGCTCCTCGCCGCAGTGACGCTGGCGATGTCGGTCACCGCCACGGAGCGGATCGCGCACCCGCTGGTCGACGCCGAGATCGCGCACACCGACCTGCGGGGGATCCCGGGCCTGCGCGACACCCGGTCGGTGGCGATCGACTGGAACGTCCCGTGGACGATCCGCCTGTCGCAGTACTACTGGGCCTGGTGGAGCGACGGCAGCGTCTTCAACGCCCAGACCACCCCGGCGCCGCGGGACGCGGACATGGTCATCATGTGGTGGCCCAAGAACGTCCCGGCGGAGCGGTCCTGGCCGCACGGCGCGCCCTCCGGCTGGAAGGTCGTCGACAGCCGCCGCACCGTCGAGGGCGACTGGGTCGCCTGGACCCGCTAGACGCCCCGCGGGGCCGTCAACCGGTGGCGCCGGGCGGCGGGTTCCACAGCTGCAGGACGCCGTCGGACGACCGCCACATCAGCCGCCAGCCCTTCGCGGGGTCCGGCTTCCAGCCGGCGGCGATCTGCGACTCCTGGCCGCGCCAGTGCGTGTACAGCATCGGCCCCTGGAGGACGTCGAGCGGCAGTTGCGGCACATAGTGCGGGAAGTCGCGGATCTCGCCGTGCCAGATCGGCTCGCCCCACATGTCCCGCGTGTAGAACGTCAGGGTCTGCGCGAGGCGCCGGTCGGCGCAGATCAGCCGTAGGTCCTGGTGCTCGCCTAGGTAGATCCGCAGCTGGTTCCACGCCTTGTCGCGCGGCAGCTCGGGGACGGCCGTCACGGCGGCCCACACGTACGCGCCGCCGAGCGCCACCGCCGCGACCGGGACGACGAGGGTCCGCAGCCGCAGCCGCGCGACCAGGCCGTCCGGGATCATCCTGAACATCAGGATCAGCGACCCGAACCCGCCCGCGAGCAGCGCGGGCAGCACCGCGAACCAGTACCGCTGGAGCCAGGCGCGCAGCGAGATGCTGTGCGGGTCGAGGACGCCGGAGAAGACCGTCAGTGGGACGGCGAGGGTGAAGAACCACACCAGCACCAGCGCGAGCCGCCGGTCTCGGGTGACCGCGAACCCGACGATCGTCAGCGCCAGCGCCGCGACGAAGATCGTGCCGAGCGGGTTCCAGTCGTGCATGGCGCGCAGGAACGACCGCGCGGCCAGCCCGCGCGTCACGTAGTCGCGGGACTCGCCGCCGTGCTCGGCCGCCGAGATCAGCCCGGCGAGCGGGTTGCCCCACACGATCTGGTTGTGGACGAAGTTGAACGCCAGCACGACCGCCATCGGCGCGCCGACCGTGATGTTGCGCCGCCACGGGATCCGCAGCAGCGCCAGGTAGGCGGGGATCGCGAGGAACAGGAACGCCAGGAACTCCCGGACGAGGAACGAGCAGCCGAGCAGGAGCCCCGCCGCCAGCAGGAACCTCGTCTGGACGCGTCCCGTCCGGCGGCTCGCCACGACCAGCGCCGCCATCCCGATCGCGAACAGCCCGGCGCCCGGCATGTCGGGCAGCATCACCCCCGTCGACCAGGTGATCTCGTGGCCGTACGGGTTGGTCATCGTGAAGAACGGGTGGACCAGCAGGACCCCGGCCGACAGCAGGCCCGCGACGTCCCCGAACAGCGCCCGCACCACCAGGTACGTGCCGACGAAGAACGCGATCCCGCCGAGCGCGGCGATCACGAAGTAGGCGGCCTGGCCGGGGCCGAGGACGTCCTGGACGAGCCGCGCGGGCAGCACCAGCCCGATCCGCGTCACCTGGTGCGGGACCTCGTCGAACGGGAAGACGCCGAGCGGGATGTCGGGCCAGTCGCGGGCCGCGAGCCACACGTAGTACGGGTCGAAGTACAGCGGCGGGGTCATCAGCACCCACTGCGCGGCCACGGCGCAGACCCCGACGAGCAGCGCCAGCCACCACACGCGGCGGGTCCGGCGGATCCGGGCGATCAGCCGCCGGGGCGCCCCGCCCTCCCGTCCGGTGGTCGTTTCCTGCGTGACGGCCGGCTGGTCGGCCGTGGTCTGCGGCATGGCTGGCTTCTGCCCCTGGCTGGACGACGGGCTGGACTGCGCTGGGCGCCGGACCAGGCTACTCGCGTGCCGGACCCGCCGTAGTCGGCCGTACCGGATCTGCAGCAACCTTCCAGCCGGCGTCCCGCTCCCGGAGTCATCCACAGGTGGCGATATCCGTGCGGTTCAACGGGGCGGCGCGACTACCCTTGATTCCATGTCCTCGTCAAGCCGACACATCCTGACCGCGCCCGCCTGGCCGTACGCCAACGGGCCCCGTCACATCGGGCACGTCTCCGGTTTCGCGCTGCCCGCCGACATGTTCAGCCGCTACCAGCGGATGGCGGGCAACCAGGTCCTGATGGTCAGCGGCACCGACGAGCACGGCACGCCGATCCAGGTGCAGGCCGACAAGGAGGGCGTGACCGCCCGCGAGCTGGCCGACCGCTACAACGGCGTGATCGCCGAGGACCTGCACGGCCTCGGCATGACCTACGACCTGTTCACCCGGACGACCACGCTGAACCACTACGCGATCGTCCAGGAGATCTTCAAGGGCCTCTACGACAACGGCTACATCTTCCCCACCACCACGATGGGCGCGATCTCGCCGTCCACCGGCCGGACGCTGCCGGACCGCTACATCGAGGGCACCTGCCCCATCTGCGGGTACGACGGCGCGCGCGGCGACCAGTGCGACAACTGCGGCAACCAGCTCGACCCGGTCGACCTGATCAACCCGGTGTCGCGGATCAACGGCGAGAAGCCGAAGTTCGTCGAGACCGAGCACTTCATGCTCGACCTGCCCGCCTTCACCGACGTGCTCGGCCGGTACCTGCGCGGCAAGCAGAGCGGGTCGCTGGCGTGGCGGCCGAACGTGGTGAAGTTCGCGCTGAACCTGCTGGACGACATCCAGCCGCGGGCGATCAGCCGCGACATCGACTGGGGCGTGCCGATCCCGCTGGACGGCTGGCGCGAGAACCCGGCGAAGAAGCTGTACGTCTGGTTCGACGCGGTCGTCGGCTACCTGTCGGCGTCCGTGGAGTGGGCGAAGCGCTCCGGCGACCCGGACGCGTGGCGCGCCTGGTGGCAGGACCCGGACGCCCTGTCCTACTACTTCATGGGCAAGGACAACATCGTCTTCCACGCCGAGATCTGGCCGGCGATGCTGCTCGGCTACAGCGGCCGGGGCGACAAGGGCGGCGAGCCCGGCTCGCTGGGCGTGCTGAACACCCCGACCGAGGTCGTGTCGTCGGAGTACCTGACGATGGAGGGCCGCAAGTTCTCCTCGTCCCGCCAGGTCGTCATCTACGTCAAGGACTTCCTGGAGCGCTACGACGTCGACGCGCTGCGCTACTACGTCGCCGTCGCCGGCCCGGAGAACAACGACACCGACTTCACCTGGTCGGAGTTCGTCCGCCGCAACAACGACGAGCTGGTCGCCGCGTGGGGCAACCTCGTCAACCGGTCGGTGAACATGGCCGCGAAGAACTTCGGCGCGATCCCCGAGCCGGGCGACCTCAACGACGCCGACCGCGCCCTGATGGAGCGCAGCCGCAACGGGTTCGCGGCGGTGGGCGCCGAGCTGGAGCGGTCGCGCTTCAAGAACGCGATCACCGAGGCGCTCGACGTCGTCCGGGACGCCAACCGCTACCTGTCGGACCAGGCGCCCTGGAAGCTGAAGGACGACCCGGCCCGCGTCCAGTCGATCCTGCACACCGCGCTGCAGGTCGTCGACGACGCCAAGACGCTGCTGACCCCGTTCCTGCCGAACTCCTCGCAGAAGGTGTACGAGCTGCTCGGCGGCGAGGGCGAGTGGAGCGGCATGCCGCGGCTGGAGACGGTCTCGGAGGAGGGCGGCCCCGACTACCGGGTCCTCACCGGCGACTACGCCACCGCGGCGCGCTGGGAGTCCACGCCGATCAAGCCGGGGGTCCCGCTGGCCAAGCCGACCCCGCTGTTCAAGAAGCTCGACGCGTCCGTGGTGGACGAGGAACTCGCCCGGCTGGAGGCGGAGTGAGCCCGGCGGACGGCCAGGGCGGCGAGGCCGCCCGGTCTTTCCCGCCGCTGCCCGAGCGGCTCCCGGTCGACGTGTTCGACAGCCACTGCCATCTCGACATCGTCGACACGCCGGTCAGCGAGCAGCTGCACTCGGCGAAGGCGGCGGGCGTCACCCGGATCGTGACGATCGGCTGCGACCTGCCGTCCTCGCGGTTCGCGGTCGACGCCGCCGCCGAGTTCGACGACGTCTACGCGGGCGTCGCGATCCACCCGAACGAGACGACGGGCATCAACGACGACGTCCTGCACGACATCGAGGCGATGGCCGCGCACCCGAAGGTGCGGGCGATCGGCGAGACGGGCCTGGACTACTACCGCGACTGGGCGCCGAAGGCCGACCAGCACGCGTCGTTCCGCGCGCACATCGCGATCGCCAAGCGCACCGGCAAGGCCCTGGTCATCCACGACCGCGAGGCCCATGACGACGTGCTGGCGATCCTGCGGGAGGAGGGCGCGCCGGAGCGGGTGGTGTTCCACTGCTTCTCCGGCGACGCCGCCATGGCGAAGGTCTGCGCCGACCGCGGCTACGTGATGAGCTTCGCCGGGAACGTCACGTTCAAGAACGCCGAGCCGCTGCGCGAGGCGCTGCGCGTCGCGCCGCTCGACCTCGTCCTCGTCGAGACCGACGCGCCGTTCCTCACCCCGGTCCCGAACCGGGGCAAGCCGAACGCGTCGTACCTCATCCCGCACACCGTCCGCGCGATGGCGGAGGTCAAGAACGTCGACCTCGCCGAGCTGTGCGCCGCCATCGCCGCCAACGGCGAACGCACCTTCGGCGGCTGGTAGCCGGAGGTGCGGGCCTCCTCTCCCCGGGCATAGGCCAGGGGAGGGGAGGCGGCATGGACGCGGACGTCATCGTCGTCGGGGCGGGGCTGGCCGGGTTGGTCGCCGCGCACGAGCTGACCGCGCGCGGACGCCGCGTGGCGCTGGTCGAGCAGGAGAACGCCGCGAACCTCGGCGGCCAGGCGTACTGGTCGCTCGGCGGCCTGTTCCTGGTGGACACCCCGGAGCAGCGCCGGCTCCGCGTCCGGGACTCCTTCGACCTGGCCTGGAGCGACTGGCAGGGCAGCGCCGGCTTCGACCGCCTCGACGACGAGGACGCCTGGGCGGCCCGGTGGGCGCGCGCGTACGTGGAGTGGGCCGCCGGGGAGAAGCGGGCGTGGCTGGCGTCCCACGGCGTCCGGCTGACCCCGGTGGTCGGCTGGGCGGAGCGCGGCGACCTCCGCGCCGACGGGCACGGCAACTCCGTGCCGCGCTTCCACATCGCGTGGGGGACGGGCACCGGCATCGTCGCGCCGTTCGTCCGCAGCGCCCGCCATGCCGCCGACGAGGGCCTGCTGACCTTCCACCATCGCCACCGCGTGGACGGCCTGGTCCTGACCAACGGCGCCGTGACCGGAGTGCACGGCGCCGTCCTCGCCGACGACGACTCCCCGCGCGGCGTCGCGTCCAACCGCGAGGAGACCGGGGCGTTCGAGCTGTCGGCGCAGGCGGTGATCGTCACCAGCGGCGGCATCGGCGGGAACCACGAGATGGTGCGCCGCTACTGGCCCGACCGCCTCGGCACCGCACCCGCGCACATGATCACCGGCGTCCCGGCCTACGTGGACGGGCGGATGCTCGACATCAGCGCCGCCGCCGGCGTCCGCCTCGTCAACCGCGACCGGATGTGGCACTACACCGAGGGCGTCCGCGACTGGGACCCGATCTGGCCCGGCCACGCCATCAGGATCCTGCCGGGCCCGTCGCCGATGTGGTTCGACGCCCTGGGACGGCGCCTCCCGGCCCCCTGCCTCCCCGGCTACGACACCCTCTCCACCCTCGAACACCTGCGCACGGACCCCGGCATCGCCGCCTACGACCACTCCTGGTTCGTCCTCACCCAGAAGATCATCGAGCGGGAGTTCGCGCTGTCGGGCTCGGAGCAGAACCCCGACCTCACCAGCGGCGACCGGAGGGCGGTGCTGCGCGAACGCGTCCTTTCCAGGGGCGCGCCCGCCCCGGTCGAGGCGTTCAAGCGGCACGGCGCGGACTTCGTCGTCGCCCGCACCCTGGAGCAACTGGTGGACGGGATGAACGCCCTCACCGACGAGCCGCTCCTGGACGCCGCGCTGCTGCGGAGCCAGATCGAGGCCCGGGACCGGCAGATCGCCAACCCGTTCGGCAAGGACGCGCAGGTGCAGGGCATCCGGAACTCGCGCCGCTACCTCGGCGACCGGCTCAGCCGCACCGCCGTGCCGCACCGCATCCTGGACCCGTCCGCCGGGCCGCTGATCGGCGTGAAGCTGCACGTCCTGACCCGCAAGACGCTGGGCGGCATCCAGACCGACCTGGACTCCCGCGCCCTCGGCCTCGACGGCCGCCCCATCGACGGCCTGTACGCGGCGGGGGAGGTCGCGGGGTTCGGCGGCGGAGGTGTGCACGGCTACAACGCCCTGGAAGGCACCTTCCTGGGCGGCTGCCTCTTCACCGCCCGAGCCGCCGCCCAAGCAACCACCCAAGCAACCGCCTGACTTCCGGCGAGACGCGGCACCGGTCGCGCTATGGACGGTCAGGGATGGGGTCGGCGAGGGCCGCGCGGGAGGAAGGCGGCTCGAAGGGGTCGGCGAAGTACTGGGTCTCGTGCGTCACCAGACCGTCGGTGAACTCCATGATGCTCACCGACCAGGTGGGCGCACCGTCATAGGTGATCACGCACTCGCTCACCCAGAGGTCCCCGCCGCCCTGGATCCGCACGACGGTGAAGTGGCGTTCGGCGGCGTGTCCGCCGCGTTGTGCCTGGATGTTCGACCTGCCCCGGAAGCGCTCCCCGGACTGGGGGTAGTCGAGGATCGCGTCCGGCGCGTAGATCGCGTGCTCGGCTTCGATGTCCCCGCGCTCGGAGGCCTCCCAGTGCTCCCGCAGCCTGGCCCGGGTCTCGGCGTCACGATCCATTGTCCTGCTCACCTTCGCTGCTCATGGTCGAAGTCCCCGCATGGGTGATGAGCCGTCACGCAAGGACCTCACGGTAGAGCCTTGAGAGGCGCGGACGGGGGCGGCACTCCGGACGGGCCGGAAGGCGATCGTCCTTAAGTCCAGCCCGCAGCGACCCGAGCGTTGCGATCGCGTGCGAAGCCAAGTTCGAGCTTGCGAGAACTTGATCGCGCAGCGAGCCCCCAGGGCGAGTCGGAGCGATGCAGCGATCGCCGCAGCGCCCGTTGAAGGGAGGGCCCCCAGGGCCCGACCGCCAAGGGCGGTGCAATGAACACAGGATCGCCGCTTTGTTCGTTGAAGGAAGGCGCCCCAGCGCCTGACGCCGAGAACAAAGCATTAAGGACGGTGCGGACGGCCGGGCTCTGGCCGTCCGCACCGGCCCCCTGGCCTCTTCGCGGGCTTCCGCGCCCTGGACACCCGCGTTCGGCGTGGGCTCCCTTCTCTTCGAGGTGGACTCTCGATTACAGAAAGTAGTCAAGTGGTGACTCTGTGAACATGGCCGTTCGGGTTCGCTTCCCCTTACCCGAGGGGGAGCGGGGGCGCATGTGGGCGTTGAGGTGGCGGGCGGCGGGCGTTCCGCTCTAGTGTCTGGCCGTTGGGCGGGCGCCCCCCCAGGCCCGCTCGGCTCCCCCTGGAGGAACGGTGCGTCGAGCCCCTGCGACTTCTGCTGTCCTGATCGCGACGGTCCTGCTGGCGTCGGCGTGCGGAGGCGGCGAATCGCCGAACCCGCGGTCGACCGTGCGTGCGGCGGACGCGCCGAAGACGTCCGCGCCGGCGCCGCGCAAGGTCGTCATCGTCGTGGACAGGAAGAGGACGACGACGATGACGACCGGGACGACCGTCCAGCAGGTGCTGGACCAGGCGGGCGTGAAGCTCGGCCGCTTCGACCTGGTGAAGCCCGCGCGCGAGCAGCCCGCCGGCGAAGTGATCAAGGTGCTGCGGCTGCTGTCGAAGCCGGTGACGAAGACGGTCCAGGTGCCGGCGCCCACGATCGAGAAGAAGAGCGCGTCGGTACCGCCCTGGTCGCAGAAGGAGCTGCGCAAGGGCCGGGCCGGCGTCACGATCGTGCAGACGGCGTACGTGCGGCGCAAGGGGAAGAAGGTCAAGGCGGTCATCGCGCGGAAGGTGAAGCGCAAGCCGGTCGCGCGGATCGTGGCGGTCGGCCCGAAGTCGGCGGGCACGGGCGCGGCGGCGAGGCTGAACTGGGCGGGCCTGGCCAACTGCGAGTCGCACGGCAACCCGAAGGCGGTGAACCCGTCCGGCTACTACGGCCTGTACCAGTTCTCGATCTCGTCGTGGGCGTCCGTCGGCGGGTCGGGCAAGCCGTCGGACGCGAGCGCGGGGGAGCAGACGTACCGGGCGCAGCTGCTCTACAACCGGGTGAACGGGCGCTGGCAGGGGCAGTGGCCGGTATGCGGGAAGTTCCTGTTCTCCTGACCTGCCACACTTGTTCTCGTGGGGGACAGACAGGGGCTGCTCGGGCCGGCGGACGTGCGGGAGCTGGCGGCGCGGCTGGGCATCAGGCCGACCAAGACGCTCGGGCAGAACTTCGTCATCGACGCGAACACCGTCCGGCGGATCGTGCGGGCCGCGGACCTGGGCCCGGACGACGTGGTCATCGAGGTCGGGCCGGGGCTGGGGTCGCTGACGCTGGCGCTGCTGCCGGAGGCGCGGCGGGTGGTCGCGGTGGAGATCGACCCGGTGCTGGCGGCGGAGCTGCCCGCGACAGCGGCGGCGCGGGAGCCGGCGCTCGCGGACCGGCTGGAGGTCGTGCGCGCCGACGCGATGAAGATCACACGGCTGCCGGGGCCGGCGCCGACGGCGCTGGTGGCGAACCTGCCCTACAACGTGGCGGTGCCGGTCGTCCTGCATCTGCTGGACGTGCTGCCGTCGCTGCGGTCGGCGCTGGTCATGGTGCAGGCGGAGGTCGCCGACCGGATGGTGGCCGCGCCCGGGAGCAAGATCTACGGGGTGCCGTCGGTGAAGCTCGCCTGGTACGGGGAGGCGCGCCGCGCCGGGCCCGTGGGCCGGGCGGTGTTCTGGCCGGTGCCGAACGTCGATTCCGGGCTGGTCGCGTTCACCCGGCGCGACCCGCCGGCGTCCGCGGCGTCCCGCGCGCAGGTGTTCGCCGTGGTGGACGCGGCGTTCGCGCAGCGCCGCAAGACGCTGCGGGCGGCGCTGGCGGGCTGGGCGGGGTCGGCGGCGGAGGCGGAGCGGGCGCTGCGCGCGGCGGGCGTCGATCCGCGGGCGCGGGGCGAAGCTCTGGACGTGGCCGCCTTCGCCCGTATTGCCGAGTATGGTCCTTCCATCGTGGGGGATGGTGCTCGCGGCGCCCCGGCGGCTTCCGCCGGGCCCGGCACGGACCCCGGCACGGCGGGTTCCCACGGGGCTTGACACGGGACGGGCGCCGGTGCGAGCGGCTCCGGCGGGACGGACGCCGGAGCGATGGACACGGAGGAGTCGGAGGGCGATGGTGAAGGCGCGTTCGCGGACGGCGCGGGCGGGGACCGAGCGGGCCCGGACGGCGCGCGCCTTCCGGCCCGGCGGGGCGCGGGGGGCCCGGCTGCCGCTGGCGGCGACGGCGCTGGTCGCGGCGGGCGGCCTGGTCGCGACGGTGGCGGCGGGGTGCAGTGACGGAGCCGGCGCTGCCCCGAAGATAACGACGACCGCGCGGGCGGGCATCGCCCCGACGCCGCCGGCGCAGGGCGCCTACTTCGGCGCGTGGGTGCCGCCCGCCGTGGGCGGAGCGGCGACGAGGTCGCCGTCGTCGACGGCGTCGGGCACCGCGTCCGAGTCGCCGTCCGGCACCGCGTCCGGCGGCCCGTCGGGCGCCGCGTCGAGTGGCCCGACCGGGAAGGACGCCGACAAGCCGGGCATGGCGCCCGTGGCCGCGTTCGAGCGGGACATGGGACGGCAGCTGGACATCGTCCAGAGCTACCGGGGCTGGAAGTCCGACTTCCCGGCCGGGCTGGACACCTCGGTGGTCGGCAGCAACCGGTACCTGCTGCTGACCTGGGCGGGCGCCGACACCAAGGAGATCGTCCAGGGCAAGTACGACGCGCTGATCCGCGCCCGCGCGAAGGCGATCAAGGCGACCGGCAAGCCGGTGTTCCTGCGCTGGTCCCGCGACATGGACCGGTCGTCGCTCAAGGACCGGGTGCACTCGCCGGCGGACTTCATCGCCGCGTGGAAGCACCTGCGGCAGATCTTCACGGCGGAGAAGGTCGACAACGTCGCCTGGGTGTGGTGCCCGAGCGCGCGCGGGTTCGGCGCGCCGAACGCGGGCGCCTTCTATCCCGGTGACGACCAGGTCGACTGGATCTGCGCGGACGCGCCGCCCGGCGCCGACTACGAGTACCGGGACCTGTCGGAGACGCTGAAGCTGTTCATGCAGTGGGCCAGGAACCGGCACAAGCCCATCATGATCGCCGAGTTCGGAGTGCCGAAGTCCTACGGGCAGCGGCGCGCCGAGTGGCTGCGCGCCGCCACCAAGACCCTGGAGGACCCGCAGGTCAAGGCCGTCGTCTACTTCGACTCCGACGAGCAGGTCGAGGAACCCCGGGACAAGCGGCGCGCGTACTCGGTGACGGGCGACACGCACGCGGTGTCGGCGCTGCGGGAGCTGGCGACCACGCCGTACTTCAATCCCCGCAACCTCCCCGTGACGAGCGGAGGCTGATCTCTCCCGTAGGGTTCTGGAGTGAGCGCAGTGAGGGTACGCGTCCCCGCAAAGGTCAACCTTCAGCTCGGGGTCGGGCCGATCCGGGAGGACGGCTACCACGACCTCGTGAACGTGTTCCACGCGGTGTCGCTGTTCGACGAGCTGACCGCGGAGCCGGCCGACGGCCTCGAACTCGCCGTCGAGGCCGCGCCGTACTCCCGGGTGGCGATCGGCCGGGTCCCGGCCGACGCCCGGAACCTGGCGGCGCGGGCGGCGGTGCTGGTCGCGTCCCGGCTCGGCGTGGAGCCCCGGGTGCGGCTGCGGATCCGCAAGGCGATCCCGGTCGCGGGCGGCATGGCGGGCGGCAGCGCC
>NZ_JBEYYT010000064.1:0-32537 GCF_040645715.1 Spirillospora sp. NPDC046719
CGGCCGCAGCCCCCGCGGCCTGGAACGCGACTACAGCGAGCTGCTCGCCGCGCTCCGCCCGGGCCCCGGCGCCGCCACCGCCGAGGCGGCGGCGCTGCTGGACGCGCTGCGCGGCGCCGCGCGGGCCGCCGCGCAGGTCGGTCCCCTGCTGATCGTCCGGACGTCCGGGGACCTGCTGTGCGGCGTGCTGCCGCTGGCGGAGCTGCGCCTCCCGGAGACCGCCGGGCTCCTGGACGACCCGTCCCGCGCGGCCGCCCGGCTGCGCCGGCTCCCGGCCGCCCGCCTCCTCGACGCGTCCTAGCCCGCGGTCCGGGCGAGCCGGTTCGCAGAGTGGGCGAGCCGGTTCGCGGTCCGGGCGGATCGGTCCCGGCGGCCTACTTCCCCGTCCAGGTGAAGCGGGGCGGGCGGCGTTCGAGGAACGCCGCGATGCCCTCGGCGACCTCGCCGCGCGCCGCGACCTCCTCCAGCCACCCCCGGACCTTCTCCTCGACCGGGCCGTCCGCGGCGATGGCGTCCACGATGTCCTTGGTCGCCTGCTGGGTCAGCAGCGAGCGCGACGCGAGCGTCTCGGCGAACGCCGCGACCCGCGCCGGGAGGTCGCCGGCGATCTCGTTCAGCAGCCCGATCCGCAGCGCGTGGTCGGCGTCGACGAGATCCGCCGAGTACAGCAGGTACTTCACGGCGGACGGGCCGACGAGCCGGACGAGCCGGGCCGTCGCCGCGGCCGGGTAGACGATGCCGAGCTTGGCGGGGGTGATCCCGAACCGGGCGCCCGGCGCCGCGAACCGCAGGTCGCACGCCGCCGCGAGCTGGCAGCCGCCGCCGACGCAGAACCCCTCGATCGCGGCCAGCGTCGGCTTCGGGAACGCGGCGAGGGCGCGCTCGGCGACCGTCGACAGGTGCGAGTCGTCGTCGCGGTGGATGTCGGTCAGCTCCGCGATGTCCGCGCCGGCGCAGAAGTTCCCGCCCGCGCCGGTCAGCACCACGACCCGGACGCCGGAGTCGGCCTCCAGGCCGTCCAGGATGCCGGGCAGGGCCCGCCACATGTCCGCCGACATGGCGTTCCGCTTCTCCGGGCGGTCGATGGTGATCGTCCCCACCCCGCCCGCGACCTCGCACCGCAACCCGCCGCCCATGGCCCTCCCTACGGCTCCACCAGCGGCATCATCGTACGGACCCGGCACGGCGGGCGCCCCTCCGCCCCGAGGACGACGGAAGCGCCCCACGGATACTCCTTCCGGATGGATTAGGAACACCCCGCGTGAGGGAGGAATTCTGGCGACGCCCGCCGGATTATGGACACATCAGGGGTCCCTCCGACCCGAAACGGAGCTCGTGGTGCAGCAGAGCGCACACGCCTTCTGGACGATCAACCTGGACGACCCCTTGGCCGCCGCCCCCGACATGGCCGGCGCCAAGGCGTCCGATCTCTCGCGCGCCGCGCGCAACGGGCTGCCGGTGCCGCCCGGCTTCGTGATCCCCGTGCAGTGCTTCCCGCGCGGCGAGCACTACCGCAACACCGGCGAGCTGCGGAAGGCGTGGGCCCGCCTCAGCGGGAACGGCGCCCGGGCCCTCGCGGTCCGGTCCTCGTCCACGCACGAGGAGGGCGCCCCGGGCCGGTACGTGTCCGCCCTGGACGTCAAGGGCTGGCCGGAGTTCCTCAAGGCCGTGAGGGGCGTGGTGGCCTCCGCCACCGGGCCCGCGACCACCGCGATCCTCGTCCAGCCGCAGCTGGAGCTGGTGACGGGCGGCGTGCTGTTCGGCGCGGACCCGTTAGAGAGCCGCGCCGAGCGGGTGATCGTCTCGGCGGCGCTGGGCGGCCCGCGCGCGCTCCGCGACAACCAGGCCGCCACGACCTACGCGCTCAACCGGCGCGGCAAGGTCCTGAGCATGAAGCGCGACACCGGCGCGCCGGAGGAGGAGCCGCTCTCCCGGCCGCAGCTTCGGGCACTGGTCAAGCTGGCCGCGCGCGCGGCGGCCCTGTTCGGCGGCCCGCAGGAGATCGAGTTCGGGTTCGACCGGGAGGGCGCCCTCTGGCTGCTCCAGACGCGTCCGCTGTCGTCCCTGACCCTGCCCCGTGCCCGCCGCCCCGCCAGCTGACGCGCCGACCCGAGGAGAGGACGCACCGATGACCTTGGGGAATGCGCGAACGGCCTCCGGTGCTGTACTGTCAAGGCAGCGCCTTTGATTTCCCGCGATCCGCGGTTGAGGCGCACTTCTTCCCCGCCCGGGCCATCTGAGCGCCCGGTGATCCCCCGTCCGGACGCGCCGACGAGCGTCCCGGACCGTCGCACAAGGGAGCCGACGTCAGCCCGGTGAACCGAGCTGCATTTCTCGTATTCTCCTCGCGTACGCGCCGCGGGCTCCGCCGCCGTACGCGGGAATCGACTCCAGGGGGCGCGGCGTTCACCGCGCCGCCCTGAGAAGGGACCCGTATGTCCACTCCCACTCTGACTTCGGAGCGCCGCCCCGCCGAGAGCCGGGCGCACGCCGTCCCGGCCGCGCGCAAGAGCGCTCAGCAGCAGGCGAGGCGGCCCGCCGCCGACGACCAGCCGGCCGTCCCGTTCCACGGCATCCTCGCCGTCCAGGACAAGCACGCGTTCGTCCGCACGTCCGGCTACCTGCCGGGCAACGACGACGTGCACGTCTCGCTCGCGCAGGTCAAGACGTACCACCTGCGCCCCGGCGACGCCGTCGCCGGCACCGCCCGCCCGCCGAAGAGCGGCCGGGAGAAGTTCGGCGCGCTCGCCACCGTCGAGTCCGTCAACGGGCTGCCGCCCGAGCAGGCCGCCGGACGCCCCGAGTTCGCCAAGCTCACCCCGCTGTTCCCGGACGAGCGGCTGCGCCTCGACACCGGCCCGCTCGCGACCCGCGTCATCGACCTGGTCGCGCCGATCGGCAAGGGGCAGCGCGGGCTGATCGTGTCGCCGCCGAAGGTCGGCAAGACGATGGTGCTGCAGGCCCTCGCGAACGCCATCAGCACGAACAACCCCGAGGTGCACCTCATGATGGTGCTCATCGACGAGCGCCCCGAAGAGGTCACCGACATGCAGCGGACGGTCCGCGGCGAGGTGATCCACTCGACGTTCGACCGGCCCGCGCAGGAGCACACCTCCCTCGCCGAGCTGGCCGTCGAGCGCGCCAAGCGGCTCGTCGAGCAGGGCCACGACGTGGTGATGCTGCTCGACTCGATCACCCGGCTCGGCCGCGCCTACAACCTCGCGGCGCCGTCCAGCAGCCGCATCCTCGCCGGCGGCGTCGCGACCACCGCGATCTACCCGCCCAAGAAGTTCTTCGGCGCCGCCCGCAACATCGAGAACGGCGGCTCGCTGACCATCCTCGCGACCGCGCTGGTGGAGACCGGCTCCCGGATGGACGACGTGTTCTTCGAGGAGTACAAGGGCACCGGCAACATGGAGCTGAAGCTCGACCGTGGCCTCGCGGACCGGCGGGTGTTCCCCGCCGTCGACATCGAGGCGTCCGGCACCCGCCGCGACGAGCTGCTCATGTCGCCCGAGGAGCTCGCCCTCACCTGGCGGCTGCGCCGCGCCCTCCAGGGCCTGGAGAGGCAGCAGTCGATCGAGCAGCTGCTGGAGAAGATGAAGGGCACCTCGTCGAACGCCGAGTTCCTGCTCCGGCTCCAGAAGAGCCTCTAGCCCTTCTGCGGCCTGAACGTCCTGAGGACGCGGTCGTAGAGCCGCTGCCCCGGCGTCCAGTGCGGTTCAGGCGCGTGGAAGCAGAACTCGTATCCGGCGGCGCGGCTGCACAGCACGTGCACACCGCCCTGCGCTGAGGCTCCCTGACCCCCGCCCTGTCCCTCGCCTTGCCCACCGGCCTGTCCGCCGCCGCCCTGTCCGCCGCCGTTCCAGACGAACTCCCATTCCGCGGCGTCGCCGCCGAGTTCCGGTGCGGCCTCCAGCCGCAGCCGGCGGTACCCCGGATACAGGTGCCGCGCCTCGGACCTCCGCTCGGCCGCGCGCAGCCCGCTCAAGGGCTCGCCCGGAGCCGGGGAGATGCGCAGCCCCCGCCCGGTGGCCTCGTCCTGCCACTCCATGACGTCGTCGCGCCGCTCGCTCTGCCAGCCGGCCGGAACGCGCACCGAGTAGCCGCCCTCCTCGGTGTACTTCACCATCTTCGCCTCGACGCCCGCGGCCGGACGCAGCGCCACCGAGTCGCTCTTCCCAACGGAGTTCCACCGCGCCGTCCACGTGCCGGCCCCGGCCGCCACGGCCGCGAGGAGCGCGACGCTCAGCACCGCGCCGGGCCGCAGCCGCCGCCCGACCGGCACCGGGACCCGCAGCGACCGCCGGACGCGCGCCGCACCGTCCCCGCTGGCCGGGCGCCCTCCGGACCCGGCCCGGACCGGTTCCGGCCGGCCCGGCCTCGGGACGGGGCCCAGGACCGCGGCCGTCGCGCCCGCCGGTTCGGCGTCCGCGACCTCCTGCAGCATCCGGGCGGCCGCCTCGGCGGACAGCCGGTCCTCGGGCCGCTCCCGCAGCAGCCCCTCGATGACCGGGGTGAGCGCCCCCGCGCGGACGGGCGGCGGGCGGTCGCCGAGCAGCACCGCGACCATCGACGCGAGCGCGTGGCAGCGCAGGAACGGCGAGAACCCCTCGACGGCGGTGTAGAGCGTCGCGCCGAGCGACCACAGGTCGGACGCCTCGACGCTCGGCAGCCCGTGCACCCGTTCCGGCGCGAGGTAGGCGGGCGACCCCTCGATGCCCGCCGCCATCGTCTCGGCCTGCAGCGCCCCGCCGGCGCCGCGGCCCCGGTCGGTGTGCAGCGCCAGCCCGAAGTCGGTGAGCAGGACCCGGCCGTCGTCGCAGACCAGGACGTTGCTCGGCTTCACGTCGCGGTGCAGGATGCCCGCCCCGTGCGCGGCGCGCAGCACCGACAGCACCGCCGCGCCGATCCGCGCCGTCCGCCGCACGCCGAGCGGCCCGCCCTCGCCGATCAGCCGGTTCAGCGAGCACGACGGCAGGAACTCCATCACGATCCACGGGCGGCCGTCCTCCATGAGGACGTCGTGGACGGCGGCGACGCCGGGATGGCGGAGCGCGGCGGTCGCCCGCGCCTCGGCGAGCAGCCGCCGGCACAGCGCCCGGCGCTCCGCCTCGGTGATGCGGCCGGGCAGCCGGACCTCCTTGACCGCCACGTCCCGGTCCAGCATCTCGTCGTAGGCGCGCCAGACGGTGCCCATGCCGCCGCGGCCGACCACGGAGAGCAGCCGGTACCGCCGCGCGAGCGGTTTCGGCCGGTCCCCGTCCATGGGGACGTTATGCGCCCGGAACCGGCGCCGCACGCCCCCGCCCCGTCAATTCTTTCTTGACCGCTTTCCGGCGCGTCGCTGGTTGCGGCGGCCGCCGTTCCGGCGACCGGCGCGGATCAGGCGAAGACGGACCTGGCCCACTTGTAGTCGGACTTCCCGACGGCGGTGCGCTGCACCTCGTCGACCACCTTCACCTGGCGGGGCAGCTTGTACCCGGCGAGGCGGCCGCGGCAGTGCTCGGTCAGCCCCTCCAGCGTGACCGTCGCGCCGGGGCGCGGCGCGACGACGGCGGCGACGCGCTGCCCGAACCGCTCGTCCGGCAGGCCGACGACGACCGCGTCGTACACGTCCGGGTGGTCCTTCAGCGCGACCTCGACCTCCTCCGGGTAGACCTTCTCGCCCCCGGTGTTGATCATGAGGGAGCCGCGGCCGAGCAGCGTGATCGTGCCGTCCTCCTCCAGGCTCGCGAAGTCGCCGGGGACCGACCAGCGGGTGCCGTCGGCGTCGGTGAAGAACGTCGACGCGGTCTTCGCCGGGTCGTTGTAGTAGCCGATCGGGATGTGGCCGCTGCGCGCGAGCTTGCCGATCCGGCCGGGCGCGACCACCTCGAGGTCGTCGTCCAGGACGGTGATGCCGGGCCGCATCATGAACCGGGCGGTGCCCTCCTTGGCGTCCACGGACGGCCCGCACGCGCCCGTCTCGGACGCGCCGTAGTTGTCAAGGAACATGATGTTCGGCAGGTGCTCGCGCAGTGCCGCCTTCGCGCCCTCCGTCAGCGGCGCGCCGCCGGACGCGATCGCCATCAGCGAGGACGTGTCGTACGCGCCGGTCGCGACGGCCTTGGCGACCGGGCGGGCCATCACGTCCCCGACCAGCATCAGGACGTTCGCCTGCTCCTCGGCGAGGAGCGTCAGCGCCGTCCCGGCGTCGAAGGCGTGGTCGGTGTAGAGGACGACCTTCGCGCCGCTGAACAGGCCCATGAACGCGACCCACTGGCCGGCGCCGTGCATGACGGGCGCGCAGTCGAGCACGGCCATCGGCGGCTGCTCGGCGTTCGCGGCGATCGCCTCGGGGCTGGTGATGGGGTCGCCGAGGACGTTCCCGCCGCCGAGCGCGCCGAAGAAGATGTCCTCGCAGCGCCACTCGACGCCCTTGGGGTAGCCGGTGGTACCGCCGGTGTACATGATGTAGCGGTCGTCGCTGGAGCGCTCCGGGAAGTCGTTGCCGGACGCGGCGGCCGCGAGCGCCTCCTCGTAGCCGACGGCGTCCGGGATGTCCGCGGACGAGCCGTCCTCCAGGACGACGACGTGCCGCAGCTTCGGCAGGTCGCCGCGGACCTCCTCCACCTTCTCCAGGAGCGACCGCTCCCCGATGAGCGCGACGGAGTCGGAGTCGGACAGGACGTGGTGCAGCTCCCCGGCGACGTACCGGTAGTTCACCGGGATCGGCACCGCGCGGATCTTGAACGCGCCGATCATCGCCTCGACCCACTCCGCCCGGTTGTAGGCGAGGATCGCGACGTGCTCCCCGGCCTGGACGCCCGCGGCGGCGAGATGGTGGCCGACCCGGCTCGCCCGCTCGTCGAGCTGCGCGTACGTGCGCCGCTCGCCGCCGGCGACGAGGGCGGGGCGCTCGGGCCCCGCCTCCGCCAGGATCTCGAGCAGATCGGCCAGGTTGTAGCTGCGCGCCATGCCACGTCCTCGGATGTCGGGGTGGGTGGGACGCCTCCGATCATCCTCGGCGACCGGCGATCGTCTCAATGGCTGTTGTCATCGAGTCCAATGAGTTCGGTCACACGGTGCCGGCCCGGTCGGCGCGCGTGCCCGGCGGTCCGGTCAGCGCGGCAGCGGGACGTAGGTCAGCTTCGTCGGGACGCCGCTGTCGACCAGCCGGCCGTCCGGGCCGAACGTGCCGAGCCCGAAGTCGTTGTCGTTGACGACCGCGAGCGTACGGCCGTCGGCGAACGCCACACCCTCGATCTTGCCGGGGACGCCCGCGACCTTCCCGAGGTCCACGGCCAGCGTCTTCGGCAGCGGCGCGATGCCCGACTCGGACTGCTCCAGCGACGGCGTCGTCCGCTCGTCGTCCCAGCGCATGCCGAGGATGTCGGTGGCCTTGCGCAGGTCGACCCGGTAGATCCGGGCGACGTCGTCGGTGCGCTCGTCCACCAGCAGCTCGTGGTCGTTCACGGCGGTCAACGCGGAGATCTTCATCTCCTTCTGGTCGCCGCAGTGGGACGGGTCGAACGCGCACACGTCCTCGAAGCGGTACGCGTACTCGCCGGACACGCTCCCCTTCCGGAGGTCGAACCGGAACACGCGCGCGATCCGCGACTTCTTGTAGGCGCTCTTGTCCGGATTCGACAGCGGGCTCTGCACCGCGACGTACAAGGACTTACCGTCCGGAGATACGGTCAGGCCCTCGAAGCCACGGTTCTCGGTCCTCTTGTTCAGGATTGAAGGCAGCACCGCCTTCACTGGGTAACCGGCCTTCCCGGTCCAGCCCTGCGGCACGTACCGCTCCACGACGCGTCCGCGGCGGTCCAGGTGCAGCAGCGACGGGCCGTACTCCTCCGCCACCCAGAAGTCGCCGTCCTTCGTCCGGACGAGCCCCTCGGAGTCGATGCCGTCGCCGTTGTAGGCCAGCCGCGTCTTCCCGTCGAGGGTGTAGGGCGCCGACTCGCGGCCCTCGACGTTCGGCAGTCCGGTCACGGGGCGGCCCTGCGCGTTCGTGATCGGCAGCGCCCGAGTGATCTTGATGGTGCCCTTGCGGACCCGCAGCTTCACGATCGTCGGGTCGAACGAGGCGACGGGGAACGTCGTGCGGTCCTCGCCGTCCACCGTGACGGTGCCGTTCGGGCCGCGGTCGGTGATCGCCCAGAACTCGTCGCGCGGGGCGCCCTTCTCGTGGAACAGGTCGCTGCCGATCCCGCCGAGCGCCACCCCGTGGTCGTCGGCGACGCTGCCGGGCAGCAGCCCGTTCTGGAACCGCGCGAGCGGGATCCGCGGAAGGGTCGCGCTCTCCGGGGACGGGCGGGACGCGGCGAGCGCGGTCCCGGGGGCGAGCACGGCGGCGGGGCCCGCCGCGAGGGCGAGACCGGCGATGAGCGTCCGGTAAGGAAATGAGCGATCTGTCACAGCCGGGACCGTAGAGCCCCAGGATGTCCGGCCGATGATCCCCAGGTGAAGGACCGGATCACCGGACCGCCGGATCCGGCCACGCCGAAAGCTTCTTACACCGGTCTTATCTGGGTACCGGCATGCTTGGCCGTAACGATTTCGTATCAGACGGGGGTCGTGGTGAGCGCAGGCACGATGGCGTGGACTCCTCCGACGTGGGAGGAGATCGTCACCGAGCACTCCACAAGGGTGTTCCGGCTGGCGTACCGCCTTACGGGCAACCGGCACGACGCCGAGGACCTGACCCAGGACGTCTTCATCCGGGTCTTCCGCTCGCTGTCGTCCTACAGCCCCGGCACGTTCGAGGGCTGGCTGCACCGCATCACCACCAACCTGTTCCTCGACCGCGCCCGCCGCAAGCAGCGCATCCGCTTCGACGCGCTCGCCGACGACGCCGCCGAGCGGCTCCAGGGCCGCGAGCCGAGCCCCGCCCAGTCCTACGACGAGCGCCACCTCGACGCCGACATCCAGAAGGCCCTGGACGGCCTCGCCCCCGAGTACCGCGCCGCCGTCGTGCTGTGCGACATCGAGGGCCTCACCTACGAGGAGGTCGCCGCGTCCCTCGGGGTGAAGCTCGGCACCGTCCGCTCCCGCATCCACCGGGGCCGGGCCCAGCTGCGCAACGCGCTGGAGCACCGCCGCCCCGCCGAGGTCGCGCCGGGCTGACCGTCCGCCGCGCCCCGCACCCCCGTACGCGCCGGCGCGCGTGACGAGCGTCACTAGTGACCCGCGAGTAACTTCGGGCCTACCCTCGGCCCGTGGACATCGTCTTCGACCGCCGCGGCGAAGGCCCGCCGCTGGTCCTCCTGCACGGCATCGGCCACCGCCGGCAGGGCTGGTCCCCCGTCCTGGACCTGCTCGCCGCGGAACGCGACGTCATCGCCGTCGACCTGCCCGGCTTCGGCGAGTCCCCGCCCCTGCCCGACGGCGTTCCCTACACGCTCGACTCCGCCGTCTCCGTCCTCGCCGAGGCGTTCGCCGACCTCGGCCTGGACCGCCCGCACATCGCCGGCAACTCGCTCGGCGGCCTGTTCGCCCTGGAGGCCGCCGACCGCGGCCTCGTCAGCTCCGCCACGGTGCTGTCGCCCGCCGGGTTCTTCAACGCCGCGGAACTGCGCTACGCCTCCTCGGTGCTGCGCGCGTCCCGGCTCGGCGCCCGCGTCCCCGACACCGTCCTGGCCCGGCTGGCGCGCTCCCCGCGCCGCCGCGCCGCCATGTTCGGCATGATCTACGGCCGTCCGGACCTGATGGACCTGGAGGCCCTCACCGGCGACGCCCGCGCCATGCGCGACGCCGTCGGTTTCGAGCCGACGCTCCGCGCCGGCCGCGCCACCCGCTTCGCCGGCGCCTGCGCGGACGTCCCCGTCACGATCGCCTGGGGCACCAAGGACCGCCTGCTGCTGCGCAGCCAGGCCGTCCGGGCGCAGCGCCGCCTCCCGCACGCCCGGTTCGTCTGGCTGGAGGGCTGCGGGCACGTCCCCATGTCCGACGACCCGCCGCAGGTCGCGCGCGTCCTGCTGGACGGCAGCGCCCACCCGCTCCTCGGCGCCCGCCCGGAGAGCGCCGCGTCCTAACGCCCTTCAGCGCCCGGCGGGACGCACGGCCACCCGGCCCTGCGTCCCGCCGGTTGGCGCGCCGGGGAACAAGGGGCGGTTGACATGTGTTTGAGCCTTCAACTAACCTCCGGGATAGTCGTTGAAGTTTCAAGCACCTACGTCGCATTGGAGTCACCGATGAGCATCGACACCATCGCCCCGGGCCTGACCGCCGGCACCTGGAACATCGACCCGACCCACTCCGAGGTCACCTTCACCATCCGCCACCTGATGACCAAGGTGCGCGGGTCGTTCACCGAGTTCTCCGGCTCCGTGCAGATCGCCGACGACCTCGCCGGCTCCACCGCGCACGCCGAGATCAAGGTGGCCTCCCTCGACACCCGCAACGCCGACCGCGACGCCCACGTGCGCACCGCGGACGTGCTGGACGTCGAGAACCACCCGACCATGACCTTCAACACCAAGGGCGTGCGCGCCGAGGGCGGCGAGTACTACCTGGACGGCGACCTCACGATCAAGGGCGTCACCCGTCCGGTCAGCCTGCAGGTCGAGTTCAACGGCGTCGCCGAGGACCCGTGGGGCGGCACGCGCGCCGGGTTCTCCGCCGAGACCACGATCAACCGCAAGGACTGGGGCATCGAGTTCAACGTCCCGCTGAAGGGCGAGGGCGCCCTCCTGGGCGACAAGGTCAACCTCCAGCTGGAGATCCAGGCCGTCCGCGCCTGACGAGACCATCCTCCCGGGCGCCCGCCCCGCACGGGCGCCCACCGGAAAGGGCCGTCCCACACCCCGTGGACGGCCCTTTCCGCTTTCCCTGGTCCGTTCGGGGCCCGGTCATTCACCGGCCAGGGGGAGGCGGAGGGCGAAGCGGGCGCCGCGCGGGTCCTCCTCGACGCGCAGCGTGCCGCCGTGCGCCTCCGCGATCTCGCGGGCGATGGCCAGCCCCAGCCCGGTGCCGCCCGCGCCGCGGCTGCGCGCGGTGTCCAGCCGGGTGAACCGCTCGAAGACCCGCTCGCGGTCCGCGGCCGCGATGCCGACGCCGTCGTCGGTCACGGTGAGCAGCGCGTGGCCGCCGGCGCGCACCGCCTCCACGGCGATGACCTGGTCGGCGTACCGCTCGGCGTTGTCCAGCAGGTTCCCCAGCAGCCGCACGAGCTGCATCCGCACGCCCCGCACCGTCACGCCGTGCGCGAGCTCTTTCTCGATCTTCACCTGGAACGTGCGGCGGCCGATCTCCGCGCCGGCCAGCGCGGACAGGTCGATCGGCTCCTGCGCGACGGTCCCGCCCGTCCCGATGCGGGCGAGCAGCAGCAGATCGGTGACGATCGACTCCAGCCGGTCGGTGTCGTGCAGCGCCTGCTCGACGACGGCGGGCAGGTCGTTGTCCTCGGGGTGCATCGAGGCGTCCTCGAGGTTGGCGCGCAGCCCCGCTATCGGGGTGCGCAGCTCGTGCGAGGCGTCCGAGGCGAACTGCCGCTGCCGCCCGACCGCCGCCTCCAGCCGGTCGAGGGTCGCGTTCGCGGTGCGGGCGAGCTGCGCGATCTCGTCCTCGCCGGGCGGCTCGGGCACCCGCCGGCTCAGATCCGTCGCGCTGATCTCTGCGAGCTGGGCGCGGATCGCCTCGACGGGGCCGAGCGTCCGGCCGACGACCCGCCAGGTGACCCAGGCCGCGATCCCCGCGAGGACCGCCACCCCGGCCGCGAGGAGCCCCTCCAGCAGCCCGTTGACCAGGTAGGACGGCATCGGCTCGGCCGCGTACACCACGACCGAGTCGGGCGCGGTGGTGGCGCGGATCGCCTCCGCGACGAGGCACCGCCGGTGCGGCCAGCTCCCGTGGCACTCGGTGAAGTCCCGCACCCGCAGGCCCGGGGACGGCCAGAGCCGGCTGACCGGCGGGCGTCCCGCGGCGGCCTGCGTGGCCTCCCGGACGCGGCCGCCCGGCGCGACGACCTGCACCAGCACGCGGCCGTCGCTGGAGTCGGGGATCGGGCCGCGCAGCGTGCCGTCCCGGACGCCGCCGCTGACCCTTCGCGCGTCCACCTGCGTGCGCTGCAGCAGGTCGTCCCGGACGATCGTGCGGATCGCGAGATCGACGCCGACGGCGCTGACGCCCCACACGAGCGCCGCGATGACGGCGGCGACGACGGTGTCCCTGGCCCTGATCGACCGGGGGCGCATCCGCATGCATCACAGAGTGTCACGGGTTACCGGGTCGCCGATACCGGTTACCGGCCAGTCACTAAACGTGGCCCGAAATCACTGGCCGGGTTTTCCACCCCCCTAGCCGGGACATCCCGTTTTATGACGGTTCCTCCGAAGCACAGGGACGGACACATGGGCAGGGACGTGGCTTCGGTCACCATCAGCGGCGAAGACCGCCGACGCTACCGCGACAAGGTCCGCAGATGCCTGGACGTACTGGCCCGCATGCTCGGCGAATCCCAGTTCGACTTCGAACGCCCGCACATCGGCCTGGAGATCGAGCTCAACCTGATCGACGAGCTCGGCGACCCCCTGATGCGCAACGCCGACGTGCTCAAGGCCATCGCCGACCCGGCCTGGGCCACCGAGCTGGGCCAGTTCAACCTGGAGATCAACATCCCGCCGCGGGAACTCGGCGGAGAAGGGACCGGCGCGCTGGAGACCGAGGTCCGCGACCACCTGGAGCACGCCGAGAACCGGGCCGGCGAGGTCGGCGGCGAACTCGTCATGATCGGCGTCCTGCCGACCCTGCGGCGCAGCGACATCGGCGAGGAGACCCTCTCCTCCAACGCCCGCTACAAGATGCTCAACGACCAGATCTTCCGCGCGCGCGGCGAGGAGATGCACATCGCCATCGACGGCCCCGAACCGCTGCGCATGCACACCGACACGATCCTCCCCGAAGCCGCCTGCACCAGCGTCCAGTTCCACCTCCAGGTCAGCCCCGACCAGTTCGGCGCCTACTGGAACGCCGCCCAGGCCATCGCCGGCGCGCAGGTCGCGATGGCCGCCAACTCCCCCTTCCTGTTCGGGCACCGCCTCTGGCACGAGACCCGCATCACCCTGTTCGAGCAGGCCACCGACACCCGCCCCGACGAGCTGAAGTCGCAGGGCGTCCGGCCCCGCGTCTGGTTCGGCGAACGCTGGATCACCTCCGTCTTCGACCTGTTCGAGGAGAACACCCGCTACTTCCCGTCGCTGCTCCCGCTCTGCGACGACGAGGACCCGCTCACCGTCCTCGAAGAGGGCGGCATCCCCGAACTCGGCGAGCTGACCCTGCACAACGGCACCATCTACCGCTGGAACCGCCCCATCTACGCCGTCGTCAAGGGCCGCCCCCACCTGCGCATCGAGAACCGCGTCCTGCCCGCCGGGCCGTCCGTCGCCGACGTCGTCGCCAACGGCGCGTTCTACTACGGCGTCGTCCGCATGCTCGCCGAGCAGGACCGCCCCGTCTGGTCGCGGATGTCGTTCAACACCGCCGAGGAGAACCTGCACCGCGCCGCCCGCGACGGCATCGACGCCACCCTCTACTGGCCCGGCGTCGGCGAGGTCCCCGCCGCCGAGCTCATCCTCCGCAAGCTGCTCCCCCTCGCCCACGAGGGCCTCGACCGCTGGGGCGTCGACCCGTCCCGCCGCGACCGGCTCCTCGGCATCATCGAGCGCCGCTGCGTCACCGGCCAGACCGGCGCCGCCTGGCAGATCGCCACCGTCGACGCCATCGAGGAGTCCACCGCCGCCCCCCGCCACGAAGCCCTCCGCCTCATGACCCGCCGCTACGTAGAGAACATGCGCACCAACGCCCCGGTCCACGAATGGTGACTCCTGTCCCCCCAGGGGGCGACCCCCTGGAACCCCCGGCTGCGCGGCTCGCCACCTCCTCGCTCCGCTGGCGCTCCGCTGGCGCTCCGCTGGCGCTCCGCTGGCGCTCCGCTGCGGGGGCGCGGCGCGCCGGGCATCCCGTTGCGCTCGCTGGCGCTCGCTCCACGGGCCGTCCCGTGAACCTGTGGTCGAGGTTCAAGCCCGGGGGGCCGGGGTTCGGACGGTGAGGGTCAACACAACATCTGCACATTCCGGGCACGAAGTGGGCGTTCCGTGTGCTTAGAGTGCGCGTGTGAGCGAGACGCGGATTCTGGTGGTGGAGGACGAGCCGACGATCGCGCGGGCGGTGGCGGACCGCCTCGTCGCCGAGGGGTTCGCGGTGGACACGGCGGCGGACGGGCCGTCCGCCGTGGAGCGGGCCCGCGCGTTCGGCCCGCACCTCGTCGTGCTGGACGTGATGCTCCCCGGGTTCGACGGCCTGGAGGTGTGCCGGCGCGTGCAGGCGGAGCGCGCGGTGCCGGTGCTGATGCTGACGGCCCGCGACGACGAGACGGACCTGCTGGTCGGGCTCGGCGTCGGCGCCGACGACTACGTGACGAAGCCGTTCAGCATGCGGGAGCTGGTGGCGCGGATCCGGGCGGTGCTGCGGCGCGTGGAGCGGCCCGGGGTGGACGCGGCGGGGCACGGGCCGATGCGGGCCGGGCCGGTGGAGGTGGACCCGCGGACGCGGCGGGTGCGGCGGGACGGCCGCGAGGTGCACCTGACGCCGACGGAGTTCGACCTGCTCGCGTGCCTGGTCCGGAACCGGGGCGCGGTGCTGACCCGCGCGGTCCTGCTGGAGCAGGTGTGGGACTGGGCGGACGCGTCGGGCACGCGGGTCGTCGACAGCCATGTGAAGGCGCTGCGCCGCAAACTGGGGCAGGGCCTCATCCGCACGGTGCACGGCGTCGGCTACAGCCTGGAGGCCGCGCAGTGATGGAGGCGAGGGTTTTCCACAGGCTGTGGACGAGGTGGCCGCGGCCGCTGGACCCGCTGCGGTCCATCAAGATGAAGTTCGGCGTCGTCGTGGTGGTGACGGCGTGCGTCGCGGTCCTCATCGTGCTGTGGGGGTACCCGCTGGGGTTCCGGGCGCGGCAGACGATGCCGGTCGGGGTGCTGATCTCGCTGGTGGTGATCCAGCTCCTCGCGCACGGGATGACGGCGCCGCTGCGGGAGATGACGGCGGCGGCGCGCGCGATGGCGCGCGGCGACTACAGCCGCCGGGTGCGGGCCACGTCCCGGGACGAGGTCGGCGAGCTGGCGCAGGCGTTCAACCGGATGGCCGCCGACCTCGCCGAGGTGGACCGGCAGCGCCGCGAGTTCGTCGCGAACGTCTCGCACGAGCTGCGGACGCCGATCAGCGCGCTGCGGGCGGTGCTGGAGAACGTCGCGGACGGCGTCACGCCCGCGACGCCGGACGTCCTGGAGTCGGCGCTCGACCAGACGGAGCGGCTCGGCCGGCTCGTCACGCAGCTGCTGGACCTGTCGCGGGTGGAGGCGGGCGCGGCGCCGCTCGACCTGGACGAGCTGGACGTGGCGGCGTTCATCGGCGACGTGGCGGCGGAGGCGGCGGCGGGCCACCCGGACGCGCGGTTCGAGGCGGACGTGCCGCCGGGCCTGCGGGCGACGGCGGACCGGGACCGGCTGCACCAGGTCGTCGCGAACCTGCTGGACAACGCGGCGAAGCACGGCCCGGCGGGCCGTCCGGTGACGGTGACGGCGCGTCCGGGGCCGGTGCCCGGCGCGCTGGTCATCGAGGTCGCCGACGAGGGGCCGGGCATCCCGCCGGAGGAGCGCGCGCGGGTGTTCGAGCGGTTCTCGCGCGGCGCGGCGAACGGCCCGCGCGCGGGGACGCCGGGCGGCGGGACGGGTCTCGGCCTCGCCATCGCGAACTGGGCGACGGAGTTGCACGGCGGCGACATCACGGTCCTCGACACGGACGAGGGCTGCCGGATCCGCGTCGCCCTCCCCGGCGGCCCGCCGCGGTGACCCGCGCCGCGGCTCAGCGCTGTTCGTGGAGGGTGAGGAGGGTGTAGGCGGCCACCGTGGAGTCGTCGGTGACGCGGCCGTCGCGGATCATCTCGGCGAACTCGGCGCGCGGGACGAGGCGCTGCCGCATGTCCTGCTCCTCGGGTTCGCGGTCGGCCTCGCCCGCCGTCAGGTCGGTGGCGAGGAAGACGTCGAAGCCCTGGCCGCTCGTCCCGTGCGAGCAGTTCAGGTGGCCGAGGTGGGTGAGGGTGCCGGCGCGCAGGCCGGTCTCCTGGGCGAGTTCGAGGCGGGCGAGCTCCTCGGGTTCGGCGCGCCGCCGGTCGGGCAGCGAGCCCTGCGGGAAGCTCCAGGTGCGCCTCCCGATCGGGTACCGGAACTCCTCCACCATGTGGAACGCGTCGCCCTCGGCGGGGATGACCAGCGCGAAGTCCGGTTTCTCGATGATGCCGTAGATGCCGCGCGAGCCGTCGAGGCGCTCGACCTCGTCCTCGCGGACGAGCATCCAGGGGTTCTCGTAGACGACCCGCGAGCCGACGCGGCGGACGGCGGGCTGCTCGGTCTCTGTCACGTCAGGCTCCCGGGCCGTAGCGGTACACGAGTTCGTGGCGGTCGCCCACCACGACGCGGTGGGTGACCTCGACGACGCGGCCGTCCTCGTCGGTGCCGCGCCGCCACAGGGTGAGGACGGGCTGCTCGGGGCCGATCCGCAGCGTCTCCTGCTCCTCCGCGCGGGGCAGCCGGCAGGTGACGGTCTCCTCGAAGGCGATGCGGTGCCCGGCCTCCTCGAGCCGCGAGTAGATCCCGCCCGGCCCGGTGTCGACCTCGCGCAGCCTCGGGATCTCGTCGACGATGTCGAGGATCACCCAGGTGGTGGCGGTCTGCACGGGCGGTTCGCCTTCGACGCCCTGGACGCGCGCGCGTTCCAGCACCCGGGTGCCCGGCGGGACGTCCAGGTGCCGCGCGAGCCGCTCGTCCGCCTCGACCTCCGCGACGGTGGTGCGGGTGAACGGGCGGTGGCCGTCCCGCTGCGCGGACACGTGGAAGCCGCGCCACGCGCCGACCTGCCGGGTGATGTCGGACGCGGCGCGCCGCACCGGGCGGGCCGTCCGGACCTGCACGCCGGCGCCCTGCCGGGCCTCGACCAGGCCCTGCTCGGCGAGCATCCGCAGGGCGCGCCGGACGGTGGAGCGGTCGGCGCCGAACGCGCGGGCGAGGTCGCGCTCGGAGGGCAGCCAGGCGCCGGGTTCCAGCTCGCCCTCGACGATGCGGGCGGCCAGCGCGCTGGTGATCGCCTGGGCCTTGGTGGGGGGACGCGGCATACCGGATCCTTCTCTGCTGCCTGCCGGGAAGCCTCCCGTGGCATTCTGCCGAACCCGGCGCGGGGCCGGTGCGGTCGGCCTAGGGTAGGCCTACCATAGGCCGACCAAGGAGTCCGCGTCGATGTCGCTGATCACGTGCATGCCCGGCTGGCACGGCGAACGTTCGGAGCGGGGGCTGCGGGCCACCCGGGTCACCCCATTGTCGGACTACCAGCTGCTCAACGGCTGCCTGGAGGAGATCTCCGCGCTCGACGAGGGCGAGCTGTGGCTGCTGTGCGACGCCCAGACCCGCCTCGCGGAGCGGGTCGCCACCGCCGAGCGCCTCCGCGGCGGAGCGGTCCCCGGCTGACCGCCGCGGCCCTGCCGGCCGCGGCGCGCCGGACGCGGCCCGTGTCAGCTCCGGCGGAAGGTGACGACCTCGGCGCTGTCGCCGACCGCCTCCCGCGCCTGCGGGATGATGCGCTCGCCCGCGTTGTCGGCGAGCAGCGCGCGGGCGCGCAGCACGATCTCCAGGTCGAAGCGCAGGTCCGGGTCCAGGAGCTGGTCGCCGAACAGCTCCTCCAGCTGCCGCAGCCGGTACCGGACGGTCTGCGGGTGGACGTGCAGGCGCATCGCGACCTCGTTGGCGTTGCGGCCCGACTGCAGCCACGCGAGCAGCGTCTCGGCGAGCCGGTCCTGCTGGCTGGCGCGCAGGTGCGACAGCGGCGCGAGGCGCAGGTCGGCGAGGGAGGTGATGAGGCCCTCGTCCTGGAACAGGATCAGCGTGGACATGTGCTCGACGCTGCGGATGACGCCGTCGTGGGCCTCGATGACGCCGCGCTGGACGAGGCACAGCGTCTTGCGCGCCCACTGGATCGAGCGGGCCGCCTCCATCAGCGGGACGGTCGGGCCGACGACGGCGAGGGTGCCGGACAGGGCGCGGTCGACGAGCTTGGCGCGGCCGGGGCCGTCCGGGTCGGGGATGATCAGCGCGGGGGTGCGGCGGGTCAGGTCGGCGAGCACGTCCGGCGGGAACGCGGGCTGCCGGGCGTCCTGCCCGGGACGGCCGAGCGCGACGGCGGCGACGGTGCGCGGCAGCGGCCAGTGCGCGGCGGCGGCGAGGTCGGCGATGGCCTCCTGCGCGGCGGGCGGGTCGGCGAACAGCAGGTCGAGCAGGCGCTTGCGGCGGCGCTGCATCTCGCCCGCGACGGCGGCCTTGGCCTGCGAGAACCCTTCGGCGGCGGCCTTCGCCAGCTCGTCCTGGAACTGCATCAGGGCCTCCCCGACGGCGCCGAGGGTGCGCGGCGAGACCTGCTGCGCCTCGGCGCCCTCGGTGATCCGCCGCCAGGCGACCATGCCGCCGACGCGCATCGCGGACTGCATCGCGTCGAGGCTGCGGCCCTCGCCCGCCTCGCCGCGGCCGATGGCGCGGAAGAAGTCGGTGACCGAGGCGGGCTCGTGGCCGGGATCGGCCACCCGGTCGACGAAGTAGTGCAGCACGCGCTCGACGGCCTGGCGCAGCGTCCCCGAGTAGGAGCCGTCGCCGGGACGGTCGTACTCGCGGACCTTGGTCTGGATCTCCTGGATCATGTCGTCGGCCACCTCGTCGAGGTGCGGCCTCATGTGATCCGCCAGTTCCCTGGGCAGATCCGCCCACGGGCGCCCGAACGTGGTCGAACCATCGTCCGACACGGAACCTCCCCGCCGCTCGTCCCCCTGCGTTGCGCGCCGTACACACGGGGTAATTACTTACTTATGGGACTCGTGTGGGGCAAATCATGACCCGTGCCGTGCCCGGGCGCAAAGTCTAGGTCGAGATACGACCAGGTTCGGCCGGTCGGTTCGATGGTTGTGCACAGTCGGGACCGCCCCTGGCCTGACCGCCCGTCCGGTGCGACAGTGAAGGGCACAGGCGAGCATGCGCACGTCACGGACCAGCATGCGTGAGGTGGTGCCCGGTGTCCGCGAACCCGGCCGGCCGCGTCCCCGCGAAGGCCCTCGCCGCCGGCGGCCGCGCCGTCGACGACCGGTTCGGCGGGGCCGCCTTCGCGCGCAAGGCGCTCCGCAAGGCGTTCCCCGACCACTGGAGCTTCCTGCTCGGCGAGATCGCCATGTACTCGTTCGTCATCATCGTGCTGACCGGGGTGTTCCTCACCCTGTTCTTCGTCCCGAGCATGAACGAGACGGTCTATGACGGGTCGTACGGACCGCTGAAGGGCGTCCGCATGAGCGAGGCCTACGCCTCCGCGCTGCACATCAGCTTCGACGTGCGCGGCGGGCTGCTCATGCGGCAGATCCACCACTGGGCCACCGACGTCTTCATGGCGGCCATCACCGTCCACCTGCTGCGCAACTTCTTCACCGGCGCGTTCCGCAAGCCCCGCGAGCTGAACTGGCTGATCGGGATCGTGCTGTTCATGCTGGTGATGGTGAACGGCCTGTTCGGCTACTCGCTGCCGGACGACCTGCTGTCCGGCACCGGCATCCGGATCCTGGAGGGCGTGCTCGCGTCCGTCCCGCTCGCCGGCTCCTACCTGGTGATGTTCGTGTTCGGCGGCGAGTTCCCCGGCGCCGACATCATCCCGCGGCTGTACGTCGTGCACATCCTGCTGATCCCGGGCATCCTCCTCGCGCTGATCCCGCTGCACGCCGTCGTGCTGACGTGGAGGCAGACGCACACGCAGTTCCCCGGCAAGGGCAGCACCAACACGACCGTCCGCGGCTACCCGTTCTTCCCCGTCTTCATCGCCAAGACCACCGCGTTCTTCCTGTGGGTGTTCGGCGTCACCGCGCTGCTCGCCGCGTTCTTCCAGATCAACCCGATCTGGCTGTTCGGCCCCTACGACCCCGCCGCGATCAGCTCCGGTTCGCAGCCCGACTGGTACATGGGCTGGCTCGAGGGGGCGCTGCGGATGATGCCCGCCTGGGAGATCGACGCGTGGGGCCACACGATCCCGATGAGCGTGCTCGTCCCGGCGCTCGGCGTGCCCGGCCTGCTGTTCACCGGCCTCGCCGCCTACCCGTTCGTCGAACGCTGGGTGACGGGCGACAGCCGCGTCCACCACCTGCTCGACCGGCCCCGCGACGTCCCGGCCCGCACCGGCATCGGCATGGGCGGCGTCGTCTTCTACGGGGTGCTGTGGGCGGCCGGCGGCAACGACGTCATCGCCGACCGGTTCGACGTCCCGCTGTTCTGGACGACCTGGTTCTTCCGCTGCGCGATCATCCTCGGTCCCGTCCTCGCCTACGCCGTCGCGTACCGCGTCTGCCTCGGCCTGCAGCGCCGCGACCTCGGGCTCGTCCGGCACGGGCTGGAGACCGGCGTGATCCGGCGGCTGCCGGGCGGCGAGTACATCGAGGTGGAACGGCACCTCCCGGCCGAGGAGACCGCGCGGATCACCGACGACCGCCCGCCCGCGGCCGTGTCGCTGGACCGTCCGGACACCAAGGGCGTCGAGCCGCCGGAGCGGCGCTCCGGCCTCGGCCGCGTCCGCATCGCGCTGAACCGCCGCTTCGTCCACGACCTCGCCGCCCCCGACCGCACCGCCCCCGATCGCGCCGACCCCGATCGCACCGAGGAAGAGGAGCGGCCCGCGATCGGCCCCTGAGTCCCCGCGGTGGGTGTGCCCGCGCGCGGCGGCCGGTGCCCCGGCCCCGACCGCCCGCGCGGCTCCCCTCCGCGGTGCACCGCGACCCGCGCCGTCGTGACGGGCGGGGCGGGCTCAGCCGTGGGTGGTCGGGCGGTCGTGGCGCGGGGCGGGGGCGACGGGGACGTCCTCGTCGGTCTGCGGGGTCTCCTCGCGGCGCGCGTTGCGGCGCGCGCGGACGGCCCTGGTCAGCGGTTCGACGCCGCGCGCGAGCACGGGTCCGGCCACCGCGAGGATGAGGACGTACGCGGCGGCGAGCGGGCCGAGGCGGGCGTTGGTGCCGGCGCTGACCGCGAGCCCCGCGATGACGATGTTGAACTCGCCGTGCGGGATCAGCGCGACGCCGGCACGCAGCCGGCCGGTGACCGCGACGCCGGCGCGGCGCGCCGCGAACCACCCGGTGGCGAGCTTGGTGCCGATGCTCACCAGCGCCAGCAGCGCGGCGATGCCGAGCACCGGGGGCAGGTCGTGCGGGTCGGTGTGCAGGCCGAAGAAGACGAAGAACACGGCGGCGAACAGGTCGCGCAGCGGCGTCAGCAGCTTGTGGGCGGTGTGCGCGAGCGACCCCGACAGCGCGATCCCGACTAGGAACGCTCCAACGGCCGCCGACACCTGCAGCTGCTGCGCGATCCCGGCGACCAGCAGGGTCAGGCCGAGCACCTTCAGCAGCAGCACCTCCTCGCTCGGCGAGGAGACGAACCGCTCCACCCAGGCGCCGTGCCGCAGCGCGACGAACAGGATCACCGCGATCGTGGCGGCGGCGACCGCCAGCGCCACGGCGCCGCCGACCAGCCCAGCCCCCGCGAGCAGCGCGGTGAGGATCGGCAGGTACGCCGCCATCGCGAGGTCCTCGAACACCAGCACCGACAGCAGCGCGGGCGTCTCCCGGTTGCCGAGCCAGCCGAGGTCGCCGATCACCTTCGCGGTGATGCCGGACGAGGTGACGTAGGTGATGCCGCCCATCGCGACCGCGGCGACCGGCCCCCAGCCGAGCAGCAGCGCCGCCGCGACGCCGGGCGCCGCGTTCAGCGCCATGTCGGCGAGGCCGACGGGCGCGGACGTGCGCAGCGTGCCGACCAGCTCGTCGGCGGTGTACTCCAGGCCGAGCGTGAACAGCAGCAGGATGACGCCGACCTCGGCGCCGATGGACACGAAGTCCTCGCTGGTCGTGAGCGGGTAGACGCCGCCGGACCCGAACGCGAGGCCGGCGATGAGGTAGAGCGGGATCGGGGAGATCGAGAAGCGGACGGACACGGCGCCGAGCATGCCGAGGGCCAGGATGATCGCGCCGAGTTCGATGAGCTGGACGGCCGACTCCATGCGGGGTCAGCCGTCGGCGAGGATCGCGGCGACGGCCGCCGTGCCCTCGCCCGTCCCGACGACCACCACCACGTCGCCGGCGGCGAACACGAAGTCGGGCCGGGGGCTGGCGAACACCTGCCCCTCGCGGACCACCGCGACGATGGACGCGCTGGTCCGGGTGCGGGCCTGGGTGTCGCCGAGCGGCCGGCCGACGTAGGGCGAGCCCGGCGCGATCGGCAGCTGCTCGGTGACCAGCCCCTCGACCTGCCGGTGCAGCTCGGCGAGGTGCTCGACGATCCGGCCGGTGCCGAGCAGCTCGGCGATGGCGTTGGCCTCCTCGGCGGTCAGCGCGACCGTCGCGACGCAGCTGTCGGGGTCCTCGCGGTCGTAGACGACGAGGTCGCGGCGGCCCGACCGGTGCGAGATGATGCCGAGCTGCCGGCCCCGCTCGGTCGTCATGACGTGTTGCAGGCCGATCCCCGGCAGGGCGGTCCGTTCGACGTCCACGGTGCGTCCTTCCCTCTCTGGTGGCCCTCAGGTGGCCCTCTCCGGCGGCCACCGCCCGGCCCGTCGCCGCGGCAGGTCACGGGACGGTAACCGGCAAGACCGGCCATCATCGCAGATAACGGACGCCGGGGTCACCTCCCGTCCCGGCCATCATCCCCCGCCGCGCCCCAGGTCAGCGCGGGCGGGCGGGCTCGTCGAGGACCAGGTCGGGGCCGAGCGCCGCGAGGGCCGTCGGGGTGAGCCCGAACATGCCGCGGAACGTCCCGCTGAGATGCGACGGCGACGCGAACCCCGCGTCGGCGGCGGCGCGGGTGAAGTCGTGGCCGTCGGCGAACGCCTCGGCGACCCGCAGGATCCGCGCCCACTGCACGTAGCGGCGGAAGCTGGTGCCGGCCTGGTCGGAGAACGTCCGCAGGAAATGGGAGCGGGACAGCCCCGCCTCGCGCGCGGCGGCCTCCGCGCGCTGCGGCCGCGCCGGATCGTCGCGGATCCGCGCGGCGGCGCGGGCGATGCGCGGGTCGCGGGGCCTCGCGACGGGGATGCTGGCCGCCGCGAGCAGCCGCTCGACGTCCACCTCGTCGCGGGCGGCGAGGTCGATGAGCTCGGCCTCGCGGTGGTGGTCGCTGCCGAACCCGCCGGCGGTGCGCCGCATGCCGCCGAGGCACCGGGCCATCCGCGCGGACGTCGGGTCGAAGAAGCAGAACAGCATCCGGCCCGTCCCGCCGACGACCTCGTGCCGGACCCTGGCGCGGAACAGGAAGCTGCGGACGGTGCGGACGGGCAGGCCGTCGGCGCGGACGGTGAAGGGCGCGTCGAGGCCGACGCCGAGGCAGGCCACCGCCGTGGAGTGCGGGCCGAGCCCGAGCGAGGGCCCGAGGTAGACGACGTGCCCGAGCCGGACCCACAGCCGCACGGGAGCGCACGTTCGTGGAAGCGCCGGTGCGGCCATGCGGTGAAGCATAAGCGCCGTGAACACTCGCGAACACAGCACCGGCACCAGGCCCTTCGACCAGTCCACCGGCACGCCCGCCGCCATGCCCGCCGCCACGCCCGCCGACGAGCCGGACCGCGGCGCGCTCGCGTCCGCGCTGCGCGGCCTCGCCGCCGGCCGGATCGTGCTCGGCGCCGCCGCCATCGTCGCGCCGCACGCGATGGCCAGGGCGTCCGGGGTGCGCCCGTCACCGGAGCTCGGCTACATGACCCGCATCTTCGGGGCGCGGGCGATCGCGCTCGGCCTCGGATACATGACCGCGTCCGCCGGCCCCGAGCGGTCCCGCTGGCAGCGGCTGGCGCTGCTGGTCGACACCCTCGACACCGCCCACGGCGCCGCCCGGCTCGCCCGCGGCGACCTCCCGCGCCCCGCCGCGCTGGGGTACACGGCGCTGACCGGCGCGTACATGGCGATCGGCGCGACCCGCCTGGCCCGCGACCTGTCCTGACCGAGGCTCGCATATGCGGAAGGGCGGAATCCGCTCGGAGAAGACGTCCGGCCGCCCCGGACCTCGGTGGGACGGCCGGACGCCTCAGCCCGCTCTACCAGTGGTGCCCGTGGTCGCCGTGGTCGCCGTGGTCACCCCAGCCGCCGTGGTGGCCGTGGTCGCCATGGTCGCCCCAGCCGCCGTGGTGGCCGTGGTCCCCGTGGTCGCCGTGGTCGCCCCAGCCGCCGTGGCCGCGGTCCCGGACGCATCTGTGCCAGTAGGGGTCCCAGTGGGTGCCCCACGGGCAGTGACGCGGATACGCCCGCGCGGCCGTGGCCGTCTCCGCCGCGCTCGCCGAAGCGGAGGCGGGAGCGAACGCGGCCAGGCCGGCCGCCATGGTCAGGCCGGCGGCGGTCAGCACCGCCGAGCGCAGCGGACTCGGGATCTTCATTTCTCCTCCAGGGGTTCGGGGCCCTTCCGGGGCCCGTGCTTCCTCACCTCCTCTACCCACTGCGCAACCGCGCGACTACTGGCCGCAAGTAGATCCTTAAGCCTCTGACCAGCTCATTCGATGCTCAGGCGGGATCGGCGGACGGGCGTTGAACGCCGCCGGACGCGGCGCCGTAACACCTCCCGTAGATCGTCATCTCGGGAGCTGGAGGGCTCATGAGGCGCCGGAACGCCGCGAGGGAACGTCGTCTGCGTACCGTGGTCGGAACGAGCGTGGCGGTCGCCGGCGCGGCCGGGCTCGTCGCCGGGTCGCTGTACGCCGTCCGCACCGGGGATGGGCCGCAGGCGGCGAAACTCGCCGGCGACGCCCAGGCCCGGAACGCACAGGCCGGGGGCGCGCGGGCCGGGGGAACGCAGGCCGGGGGAACGCAGGCGCGGGCGGCGGCGCTCGCGGCGCGGGTCGCCGGGCGGCTCGGCGGCCGCACGGCCGGCGGGTACCTGGACGCGGCGGGACGGCCCGTCGTCACGGTCGCCACCGCGGCGGACGCGGCGATGGTGCGGTCGGCGGGCGCCGTGCCGAAGATGCTGCGGACGAGCCCCCGGACCCTGGCCAGGACGACGGCCGCGCTCCGCCGGTCGATGGCGGGGACGCCCGGCACCGGATGGGCCGTCGATCCGGCGACGTCGCAGGTCGTGATGTGGGTCGACGACTCGGTGAAGGGCGCGCGGATGGCCGGGGTCCGCCGCGAGGCGGCGAGCATGGGGCCGGCGGTGCGGATGGTGCGCGTCCCCGGGCGGCTGCGCACCCTCGCGCTCGGCGGCGACGCGATCTTCGGGGGCGGCGCGCGCTGCTCCCTGGGCTTCAACGTGCAGCGGGGCGGGCAGCCGTTCTTCCTCACCGCCGGGCACTGCGGCAACATCGTGAAGGACTGGACCGCCGACCAGGAGGGCGCGCAGGCTCTCGGCACAACGGTGCAGAGCGACTTCCCGGGCAACGACTTCGCGCTCGTCCAGGCGACGGACGGCGGGCAGAGCGCGGTCGACCTGCACGACGGCACCGCGCAGCCGATCGCGAAGGCCGCGGACGCGGTGGTCGGCCAGCAGGTCGCGCGCAGCGGCAGCACGACGGGCGTCCACACCGGGCGGGTCACGGCGGTCGGCGCGACGGTGAACTTCCCCGAGGGGACGGTCACCGGCATGATCCAGACGACCGTCTGCGCCGAGCCGGGCGACAGCGGCGGGCCGCTGTTCAGCGGGAACACCGCGCTCGGGCTGACGTCGGGCGGGTCGGGCGACTGCCGGACGGGCGGCGTCACGTTCTTCCAGCCGGTCACCGAGGCGCTCCAGACGTTCGGCGCGCAGCTGCCCTGAAGCGGGCGCCGGGGGCGCGCGGGCGCCGCGTCACATTACGCGGGCCCGCTCCGTCATGGAGGTATCAGCATCGACACCGCCATGAGGAGATCACCATGAGTGCCCGGATCAACTTCTACGAGAGCGACGTGGCCATGAAGGTCGCGAAGTACCTGAATTCCGCGGGCAAGGCCGTCGCCGACACGAGCCTCCCGGAAACGACGCAGGAGCTGGTGAGGATCCGCGCGAGCCAGATCAACGGCTGCGGCTTCTGCCTCGACATGCACACCAAGGACGCCGCGGCCGCCGGGGAGACCCAGCAGCGGATCAACCTGGTGGGCGCGTGGCGGGAGGCCACGGTCTACACCGACGCCGAGCGCGCGGCGCTGGAGCTGACCGAGGAGGGCACGCGCCTCGCCGACGGGTCCGGGGTCAGCGACGAGACCTGGGCGAAGGCCGCTGAGCACTTCGACGAGGAGCAGCTCGCCGCGCTGGTGGGGCTCATCGCCGTGATCAACACCTACAACCGGCTCAACGTCATCACGCAGCAGCCCGCCGGCGACTACCAGCCCGGCCAGTTCGGCTAGGCCCGGGCACGGCGCGGGCCAGCTCACCCCCGGGTACGCCGACGCCCTCGTCGACCACCTTTCCTGGTGGCACCAGGAAAGGCGTTGTCGGGATACGGGCGGCTCTGGATACTTGGCGAATGATGTCCTCGATCGTGGCATTCGTCGGCGCGGCGTTCCTGATCGCGATGGTCCCCGGCCCCAGCACCGCCGTCATCCTGCGGCGCTCGGTGATGCACGGCCGCGTCAACGGCATGGCGACGGTCCTGGGCAACGAATGCGGGGTGCTGCTGTGGGGCCTCGCCGCCGCGTTCGGCCTGTCGGCCCTGCTGCTGGCCTCGCGCCTGGCCTACGACGCGATGCGCATCACGGGCGCGGTGGTCCTCGTCTACATGGGGGCGCGCGCGCTGTGGAAGGCACGGCACAAGGCCGACGCGGACGAGGAACCGGCCCCGGCCGCAGCCGTCTCGCATGGGCGCGCGTTCCGGCAGGGCCTGATCACCAACTTCGCGAACCCGAAGGCGGGCGTGTTCGCGGTGTCGTTCCTGCCGCAGTTCGTCCCGCACGGCGCGCCCGTCCTGGCGACGCTCGTCCTGTTCTCGGTGATCTGGGCCGTGGTCGACATGATCTGGTACCTGCCGATGGTCTGGCTGGCCGGACGGGCCCGCGCGCTGCTGCAGCGCACGTCGGTCCGCCGCCGGATGGAGCAGGTCTCCGGGCTCGTCCTCCTCGGCCTGGGCATCCGCCTGGCCGCCGACTCCTGACGCGCCGGCCGCCCTATCGGTAGCCGCGCTTGAGCAGGAACTTCGCGCCCGCCGCGTAGCCCTCGGGGCTGAGCAGCCCGAACCCGAACGCGTCGGCGAGCCGGTCGGTGGTGTTGAAGGCGGCGCACACCGCCAGGGCGTCCCGGACCTGCTCGGGCGACGCCCCGGCGTCCAGCACCTCCCGCACGTCACCGGCGCCGAGCTCCCCGTCCCGCGTCAGCGTGCCGAGCATCCGCAGCGTCGCCCGCAGCGGCTCCTCGACGGGAGGCGCCTCCAGGTCGGCCAGCACCGCCGCGACCCGCGCCCCGTCCCCGTACGCCTGCGTCGCGGTCGCGGTGTGCGCGCCGACGCAGAACGCGGACCCGTTGACCTTCGACACGTACGCCGCCATCAGCTCCCTGTCGCCGACCGACCAGGCGGACGGCCCGCGCATCGCCTCGTGGGTGAACTCCTTGGCGAGCGCGCCGTAGAAGTCGGGCCGGTAGAACGTCACCTTCGCGGCGTCCGGCAGCGGACGGCCGGAGAACAGCCGGACGGCGGCGAACAGCAGCTTGGCACCGGGGCGGTAGCCGCGGTTCAGGACGTCAAGGCGCATGATCCGGCCTTTCCTCGGCGGTCGCTTCGGCCAGGGCCGCGAGCCCGGCCTCGTACATCCGGGAGGACCGGCCGACGGCGGCGCACACCACCAGTTCGAACAGCTCGTCCTCGGTGCAGCCGGACGCCTTCGCCGCGGCCAGGTCCGCCTCGGTGACCTGAGCCGGGCTGTCGGCGACCTTGCCGATCAGCGCGTCCAGCGGCGGCGCGAGCCCCTCGTTGCGGAACGCGCGCGCCCGCAGCTCCGCGGACGCCCTGCCGTCCCCGTGCAGCACGCGGTCGACCAGCGCGTCGTGCACCGCTCGCTTCCTGTCCTCGGCCGGCATGGCGCCCCCCTGTGCGGCTCGGGCCATCTGCCTACACCTCATAGACGATCGGCGCCCCCCGCATGTGACACGACCGCCCACCCACACCTACCCGACACCCGCCCGGGCTAGCCGATCTCCAGGACGAGCTTGCCGCGCGCCCGCCCCGACAGGCTCAGCTCGGCGGCCGTACGCCAGTCCTCCAGCGGGAACGCGCCGGCCACCGGAACCGAGAAGCGGCCTTCGGCCGCGAGCGCCGCGTACTCGCCGAGCACATGGTTGCTCACGACGCCCTCGCCGCCGGGTCCGCTGAACCGCGCACCGAGTTCCTTGGCCGCGTCGAAGTCGCTGACCGTCAGCACATGCTCCGGCGCCCGGACGGTGCGCACGAGCGCGGGCAGCGCGCCGCCGACCGGCGCCGCGTCGAAGGCGAGGTCGACCGGCCCGCCGGCGAGCGCCGCCACGCGCTCGGCCATGCCGTCGCCGTATCCGGTGACCTCGGCGCCCGCGGACCGCAGCGCGCCGGCGTAGGTCTCACCGGCGGTGGCGACGACCCGCGCCCCGCGCTGGAGCGCCATCTGCGCCGCCGCGTACCCGACGGTGGATCCGGCGCCGTGCACGAGGACGGTCATGCCGTCGCGGACGCCGAGGGCGTCCAGGCCCCGGTAGGCCGTCTCGACCGCCATCGGCAGTGCGGCGGCGCCGGCCGGGTCGAGCCCCGCCGGCCGCGGGAACCACGTGTCGAGGAGCGCCTGCTCGGACGCGCCGGCGGTCGGTCCGGTGAAGGGCGCCGGGCCGAACACCGGGTCGCCGATCCCGGTGCCGGCCACGCCGTCGCCGACCGCGTCGACCGTGCCGGAGACCTCGAGCCCGATACCGCGCGGCAGGGCGCCGGGGAAGAGCCCGCCGCACAGCGCCCAGTCGGCCGGGGTCAGCCCGCACGCCTCGACGGCGACGCGGACCTGTCCGGGGCCGGGCACGGGCGGTTCGGCGTCGTCGAGCCTCAGGACGTCGAGCGCCGGGCCGTGCTCGTGGAAGCGAAGGGTGCGCATGGAACCTCCTCGGAAGCAGTGACAGCAGATGCTGTCGTCACTTCCACGCTAGCAGAGTGATGACAGCATCTGCTGTCGCTATACTCGCCGGCATGGCACGCTGGGAGGGCGACACCCGGGGCCGCCTCGAACGGGCGGCCCTGGAGCTGTTCGACGAGCAGGGCTACGACCGGACGACGGTCGCGCAGATCGCGCGGCGCGCGAACCTCACCGAGCGGTCGTTCTACCGCTGGTTCACCGACAAGCGCGAGGTGCTGTTCGGCGGCGACGAGCTCGAGGAGCGGTTCCTCGCCGCGATGGACGCCGTTCCGGCGGGCACCGGCGCGCTGCCGACGCTGCTGGCCGCGTTCGCCGCCGCGCCGGAGGTGCTCCGTCCCCGCGACTTCCTGGCGAGGCGGGCGGGCGTCGTCGCGGCCAACCCGCCGCTGCGCGAGCGCGAGCTGATCAAGCTGGTCTCGCTGTCCGAGGCCCTCACCGCGGCCCTGGTCCGCCGCGGCTGCGACCGGCGGACGGCGCGCCTCGCCACCGACGCCGGCCTCGCCGTCCTCCGCCTGGCGACCGAGCGGTGGATGGCCGACGAGGAGACCGACTTCGCCGAGGCCCTGCGAGCCGGCGCGGCGGACCTCCGCACCGTCATCACCGAAGCCGCCCCGCCCGACGCGTGATCAGGAGGGCGGCAGGCCACAAGTCAATGGACGATGGTCAGGGTTTCGGGGTCACGTAGACCATGCGCTTGCCGTAGTGCTCGGTGAGCGTCCACAGGCCGCTTCGGCCTGCGTCGGAGCCGGGCCAGTACGACAGGTCCTCGGGGCCGATCGCGGTGAAGTGGGGCGGTGCGAGGGAGCGCAGCAGGCCGGTCTTGCCGTCCGGCTGGGCGGCCTGCATCAGCACGCCGGCCGAGGAGTCGCCGCGGCTCTGGTTCATGAACCACTTGCCGTCGTAGCGGGCCGCGCCCTGGATGCCGTCCGCCGGCATGGCGTAGGCGGTGTCGGCGTGCCAGCAGGGGATCTCCGCGTGCCCCGGCAGGTTGGAGACGCACGTGGCGTTCAGGTCGGGCCGCCCGCTGTCGCCGTTCAGCGGCCAGGTGGCGACCCGGCCGTTGGTGTCGCTCTTGCTCGCGTCGCAGAACTCGCCGGTGACCAGGTGGTCGGTGCCGCTGCGGTCGAGGGAGACGAACGAGGTGTTCGGGGAGCTGCTGTTGCGGCACTCGTACTTGCCGGTGGCCGTGCGCGGCACCGTGTTGGTGTACGCGGCGACCTCCGGCATCACGTAGCGGTAGCCGTGCGAGTAGAACTTCCCGTCCTGCCGGCCGATCTTCGTCTTGTCGGTGATGTCGGCCTTATCGCCGGCCGACTTCAGGTCGAAGATGTAGCGCATGTCGAACACGCGCAGCCCGCGCGCCGTGTCGGCCACGTAGAGGTAGTTGCCGTACCAGGCGAGGCCGCCCGCGTGCAGCGAGCCGTGGTCGCTGTCCTGCTTGGTCCGCAGGCTCATGTAGCTGGCGTTGCCGGAGGCGTTGACGAACGGGTAGACGAGCAGCACGTGCGCGTACTTGCCGGTGTTCGGGTCGATGATCGAGATTCGGACGCCCTTGACGCAGGTCTGCTCGGTCCAGGCGCCGTCCTTCTTGTACTTGCACTTCTCGCCGACCGTGGTGCCGTGCTGCTGCTGGTACCAGGTGGTGATGACCGGCTGGGCGGAGCCCCAGTACTTGTCGTCCTGGGCGTCGGCGACCGTGGTGACGCCCTGCGGCGTCCACTCGTAGTTACCGGACGCGGCGGAGTCGGACGGGTCCCAGCAGAAGCTGTAGGTCACGTCGGGCTGGCGGCCGGTGGTGCCGTCGATGGCGGCGGAGTTGCACGCCTTGCCGTTGGCGGTGGCCCCCTGGCGCGGGGCCTCGGCCAGGATGTTCTGCACGCCGAGCTTGGGGAGCTGCGCGTCCAGCTGCTTGACATGGTCCTGCAGCTCGTCCTGGTTCCAGGCGGGCCGCATGTAGTAGTTGTCCAGGCTGGGGGCGGGCGGGTCGTCGGCGTGGGCGGGGGCCGCGACGGCGGTCAGGCCGGCGGCGACGGCGGCGGTCGCCGCGAAGGCGCGGGCCAGCGCCCTCAGGTGCCTTTTCATGGGAGCTCTCCTCGGGCGGTCACCTGGCCACCGGAATGGCCAAGATCATGTACCGGGACGCACCCCAAAATGACATACATCATCCGTTTTGTCGCGGGCGGGCCTTCCGTTTTCGAGGGTCACCCGGTCAATGCCACGATCAGCAGGCCGGGGACGGCGTACAGGACGACGGCCGCGCCGAACAGGAACAGAGGGACGGCGAAGACCAGAAGGAGGGACATCAGCAGCGGCACCCAGAAGCCGCTCAAGTGGGTCTCCGTGCCCCACCGCCTCCCGCCCTTCACGAGCCAGAGCCGGCGGGTGGGCAGCGCCGCGAGGGACGGGCTCCGCGCGTCGCGCTGGTAGGTCAGCTCCTCGCCGGCGGCGTCCACGTACACGTAGCTCTGCTGGTAGGGGGCCTCGTCACGCCGGGGCGCGACCTTCTTGGTGGTGCGGGTGTACTCGGCGCTGACCAGCCCCCCTTTGACGGCGCCCGCGACCTGGGCCGCCGACGTCCATCCCAGCAAGCCTCCGAACATGACCAGCCCGCCGCCCACGTTCAGGGCCATCAGGCCGATGAACGCCAGCCACCAGGAACCCAGGACCGTGACGACGAGGAGGTAGACGGCCGCGACCGTGATGCCCGTCCGCTTCGCGAGCTGCCACGACGTGTAGCGGTCGCGCAGGCGGGGCCGGGCCCGGTCGCTTGCGGCGCGCGGTCGCGGGGAGCCCGGCGTCCGGTCCCCGTGGGATGGCCTGGCCGGTGCCGCGTCGAGGTCCTCTTCCGGAGCATCCCGGTCCGGGCGCCGGGTCTTCGGCTTCGTCGCGGCGGGTGCCGGTGCCGGCGGCTCGGGTGCCGGTGCCGGCGGCTCGGGCGCCGCGATGCCGACGAGGCGGGCGTTGAGGCGGTTCAGCGCCGCCAGGCCCGCGGCGAGCTCCCGCCCGGCCAGGACCGGATCGCGGGACGCCGCCCGTTTGGCGGCCTCGTAGGCGTCGAGGGCGCGGGCGTACTCGACCGCCATCTCGTGCGTCGCGTCCGGGCGGTCGGCCGAGAACGGGTGGGTGGCGAGCAGCTCGCCGAACGCCGTCAGCCGGGCGGCGAAACGCTCGGCTTCCTCGCGTGCGGCCCGCCGCCGCCCACCCTTGAGGTTCATTCCGCCATCATGGCCCCTGAACCGCCATAGATCACTACATTCCGGCCGGTAACGGAACGTGGCCCCCCCCCCATGCCCCGGGCCCCGGCCCGGGGGGGTGACCGGGGGTAGAGGTTTTACATAACCAAGCCCCATGGCTGGCGCCAGGCCCCGGCGGGGTCCCCCAGGCCCCACGCCGGGGCGCCGCCCAGGAC
>NZ_JBEYYT010000065.1:0-32512 GCF_040645715.1 Spirillospora sp. NPDC046719
GGCGCTCGCCTGGCGGCTCGCACCCTGACCTTGCTTGGGCGAGCGCGACCTCGCTTCGCGAGCTTCCCGATGGGGGCTCGCCTTCGGCTTCGCCCCACCGGTCAGATAGCGCGCTCGCGTGATACCTCGGGTGGCTGCTCGCTGTCAGGCGGGGGTGTCCTGGGGGCGTAGTTCGTCGGCGTAGCCGACCGGCAGGCGGCGCATCAGGCCGGACTCGTCGATGGAGTACTGGCCCATCCGCCACAGCGGCGGCGAGTACGCGTGGATGGAGACGCTGGCGTCGGCCACCCCGGTGAGCCGGTGGATGTGGTCCGGGCCGAAGCAGAACGAGGCGCCCTCGGCGACGACCGTGCTGGCGTGCGCGCCGCCGATCCGCGGGTTGCTCTCCTCGATGGCGCCGCTGACGACGCGCACCGCGCCCGAGGACACGTCGTGGTCGTGCCAGCCGGTGTCGTCGTCCGGCGTCCAGCACAGCAGCCACACGTCCACGTGCTCGTCCCGGTAGAGCGAGGCGTAGTGCCGGCGGCCGTCGCCCGGGAACTCGACGTGCCGCCGCCACAGCTCCGGCCGCTCGGCGAGGTCGTCCACCAGAGCGCGCAGCTCGCGCTTGCCGAGGGCGCGGGCGGGCAGGTCCGCGAAGCCGGGGGTGCGGGGCAGGACATCGTGGGACACGGTGCGCTCCTTTCCATGCGGGACGGACGACGCGGTGTGAACAGCGGGGACGGATTCTGAACCGCATCAGTTAACCGTTTCAGTGAAACGGTTCAGCAACCGTCCCGTCAAGTGGGGTCCCCCGTTCTGTCAGCGGGGCCGTCTAGGGTTGGAGGGATGTCGGAGAGGCGCAAACGCGCGACCATCCGTGAAGTGGCCCAGGCGACGGGGCTGTCGCCCGCCGCCGTCTCGTACGCGCTGCGCGGCATCCAGACCTCGGAGGAGACGCAGGAGCGGGTCCGGGCGGCGGCCGAGGAGCTCGGGTACGAGGCGCACCCCATCGCCCGCGCGCTGGCCAGCGGCCGCACCGACCAGGTGGGGCTGCTGTGCGGGTCGCTGGAGGACTACTGGCAGCAGTCCCTCGCCACCGGCATCGGCCGGGCGCTGCTCGCCCGCGACCGCTACGCGCTGATCGTCGACGCCGGCGGCGACCCCGAGCGTGAGCTGGCGCTCGCCCGCCGGCTGCGTGACCAGCGGGTGGACGGGCTGATCGTGCAGCCGCTCGACCCGGCCGCGCCGTTCTGGGCGGAGCTGTCGGAGACGGTCCCGGTGGTGTCGATCGGCGACGCCCTGCACGGCGGGCGGTCGCAGGGCGAGGTCGTGTTCGACAACCGGCGCGGCGTCACGCTCGCGCTGGAGCACCTGCGCGACCTCGGCCACGAGCGCGTCACCGTGTTCACCCCGACCCGCGCGAGCACCCCCGACCGCCCCGCGGACGTGCACGTCAACGCCGAGGCCGAGCGGCTCGGGCTGCGCGTCGACGTGGTGGTGGCGCCGCAGTCGCTCGCCGAGGCCACCGAGGTCGCGCTGCGCGTGCTCGGCGGCTCCGACCGGCCGACGGCGGTGTTCTGCTTCGCCGACTCCATCGCCTACGGGGTGTACGCCGCGACCCGCGAGCTGGGCCTCGCCGTCCCCGGCGACATCGCGGTGTGCGGCTACGACGACCATCCGATGTCGGCGCTGCTCACGCCGCCGCTGACGTCCGTCGACTGGGACATCGACGGCATCGTGCACGCGGCCGTCCGGCTGATCGTCGACGTCATCGACGGCAAGCCCCGCAAGCGCCGCGTGGTGCGCGAGCCGTCGCTCCGCGTCCGCACCTCCACCGGCGGCCCCCACCCCTGAGGGCCGCCCCGACGCCCGAGCCATCGCGCGAGCGCGTTATCTGACCGGTGGGGCGAAGCCGAAGGCGAGCCCCACCCGGGAAGCTCGCGAAGCGAGTTCGCGCTCGCCCAAGCACGGTCAAGGGGCGAGCCGCCAGGCGAGTCCCTTGGGCCGGGGTTGTGGAGACACAGCCGGGATCGTGGAGATCAAGGGTGCAGGCGGGCGAGGCGGGGGAGGAGGTCGGCGGCCACGGCGATGTCGGTGTCCAGCGGGCGGTCCTCCACGCGCGGGTCGAGGACGGCCTCGGCCAGGTCGAACGCCGACCGCAGCGGCCCGCCGGACGGGGCGCGCCCCTGCATCCGCAGCGCCCGGACGGCCGCGACCAGCTCGCAGCCGAGGCCGAGCCGGTAGGCGGCGACGGCGTCGGTGGTCGCGCGGGCCGACTGGGTGGAGAAGCCCGCGTGCTCCTCGACGCCGCGCGACAGCACGGCGCTGCCGAGCGCGGCGGGGGTGGCGAGCCGGCGCACGTCGGCGAGGCAGGAGTGCGCGACGTACTCCAGGATCATGATCCCCGAGGACGCCTCGGTGGCGCCCTGGAACGGGTAGAGGCCGGTGAACGACGGCTCGGCGAGCGTGCCGAGCCGCGCGGCCGCCAGGGCCATCGTCTGGAACAGCGCGGCGCGGGCCGTGTCGAGCGCGAGCCCGACGTAGGCGGTGTGGAAGTTGCCGTTGTGCCAGACCGTCCGCCCGGCGACGTCCACGAGCGGGTTCTCGGAGGCCGCGTTGATCTCCCGGGTGACGACCTGCTCAGCGTACCCGGCGGCCTCCAGTGCCGGGCCGTGGACCTGCGGGAACGCCCGGTAGCCGTACGGGTCCTGGATGCGCATGGGGGCGGGCCGGTCGAAGGCGAGCAGGGTGCGCATCGCGTCGGCCGCGTCCCGCTGGCCGGGGTGGGGGCACGCGTCCTGGACGGGCGGCGCGTACGGCTCCTCCGACGCCCGGACGGCGAAGTGCGACAGCGCGGCCACGACCGTCGACGCGCGCAGCATCCGCCGCAGGTCGGCCACCGCGAGGGCCGCCTCCCCGAGCGTCGCGGCGTTGGAGCTGATGAAGGCCAGCGCGTCGGCGGACTGGAGCCGGTAGCCGGGGCCGCGCTCCGGCGCCCCCTCCGGCCCGGCCAGCCAGGACCGCTCGCCGAGCAGGCACAGCGCGGTCGACGCCAGCGCGGTCAGGTCGCCCGTGCCGATCGCCCCGTACACCGGGACGGGCGGGAGGAGCCCCAGGTTGAGGACGTCCGCCAGTGCTTGGAGCGCTCCAGGTTCGACGCCCGAGCCGCCCGCCGCGATCTGGTTCAGCCGGACGGTCAGCATCGCGCGGACGATCTCCGGCGCGACCAGCGGGCCCGCTCCGGCCGCGTGGCTGCGCAGCAGCCGCAGCCCGTGCGCGTCGGCGTCCTCCCATTCGACGTCCACGACGCGGTTGGCGCCGACGCCGGTCGTCCGCCCGTAGACGGGCTGGGAGCCGGCGACCTCGCGGGCCACCCGCCAGGCCGCGCGGGCCCGCTCCACCCCGTCCGGCGCTATGGCGACCATCACATCCTCGCGGGCCGCGACCACCACCTGAGAGCAGGTCAGCGAGGTCCCGTCGATAACGATTCGGCTGTTCTCCACGGGGCTACGCTACTTTCCCCTAATTTCAGGTAGTTATCCTCAAGAACCGACGTTCCGGACAAGGCGGGACTCTGACGAGACGGTACACATTGGTTACGGTTGGGGAGAAGGCCGAAGTCGATCATCGGCGTTGCGACGCCCAACGAGGACGTGAATCGTTTGATCACCTTTGAGGGCGTGACCAAGCGCTACCCGGACGGCACCGTCGCCCTGGACGACGTGAGCCTGGAATGCCCGACCGGGCGCATCACCGTGTTCGTCGGCACCTCCGGCGGCGGCAAGACCACCGCGCTGCGGACCATCAACCGCATGGTCGAGCCCACCTCCGGGCGCGTGCTCATCGACGGCGGCGACGTCCGCGAGCGCAAGCCCGCCGAGCTGCGGCGCGGCATCGGTTACGTCATCCAGCACGCCGGGCTGTTCCCGCACCGCACCATCGAGGACAACATCGCCACCGTCCCGTACCTGCTGCGCTGGAACAAGAAGAAGGCCCGCGCCGCCGCGCACGAGCTGATGGAGCGGGTCGGCCTCGACCCCTCGATGGCCCGGCGCTACCCGTTCCAGCTGTCCGGCGGGCAGCAGCAGCGCGTCGGCGTCGCCCGCGCCCTCGCCGCCGACCCGCCGATCATGCTGATGGACGAGCCGTTCAGCGCCGTCGACCCCGTCGTCCGCGCCGAGCTGCAGGACGAGTTCCTGCGGCTGCAGGACGAGCTGCACAAGACGATCGTCTTCGTCACCCACGACATCGACGAGGCGATCAAGCTCGGCGACCGCGTCGCGGTGTTCCAGACCGGCGGGAGGCTCGTCCAGGTCGACGCGCCCGAGGACCTCCTCGCCCACCCCGCCGACGACTTCGTCGCCGGGTTCATCGGTCAGAACCGGGGCATCCGCACCCTGTCCTTCGCCGCCACGGGCGGCCTGCCGCTGAGCGAGGAGGCGATCCGCCCGGCGACCGCGGACGCCGCCGACGCCGCCGCCCTGGACTGGGCGCTCGTGGTCGACGGGGACCGGCGCCCGCTCGGCTGGGTGCGCCCCGGCCAGGTCACCGGCCCGCTGGGGGAGGCCCCGCTCGCGCCGCTCGGCGCCACGTTCCGCCCCGGCGAGGACTCCGTGCGGGCCGCGCTCGACGCGGCCGTGCTGTCCCCGGCCGGGCTGGCGGTCGCCGTCGACGGCTCCGGAGCCGTCCTCGGCACCGCGGGCGGCGCCGACCTGCTCGCCGTCCCCACCCACGGCTTCCGCGGGGACGACCCCGTCGCCCCGGTCCCCGCCGGTGGCAAGGTCCCCGCCGATGACACGGCCCCCGCCGAGGACCCCGCGCCCGCGAAGGGCGGTGCCGGCGACTGATGGACATCGACTGGGGCTGGATCGGCGACCACACCGGCACGCTCGGCGACCACGCCCTCATCCACGTGCGGCTCGCGCTGCTGCCGGTGCTGTTCGGGCTGCTCATCTCGCTGCCCGCCGGGGTCGCGTGCCGCCGCTGGCGCTGGCTGTACCCCCCGCTGCTGACGGTCTCGAACCTGCTGTACGCGATCCCGTCGCTCGCGCTGTTCATGGTCTTCATCCAGTACACGGGGCTGTCGCAGTCGACGGTGATGATCCCGCTGACGCTCTACAGCCTGTCGGTGCTCATCCCGAACGTCGTGGACGGCCTCGGCTCGGTCTCCGAGCCCGTCCGGCAGGCCGCCACCGCGATGGGCTTCGGGCCGCTGCGCCGGCTGCTGCGCGTCGAGCTGCCGATCGCCGTGCCGATCGTCATCGCCGGCGTCCGGGTCGCCGCGGTGTCGTCCATCAGCCTCGTCGCCATCGGCCAGCTCGTCGGCCAGGGCGGGCTCGGCTACGACATCATCCGCGGCTACCAGCTGCAGTTCCAGACCCAGATCGTCGCCGCGTCCGTGCTGATCGTCGTGCTGGCCCTGGTCACCGACGCGATCCTGGTCACCGTCCAGCGGCTGCTCACCCCCTGGGCCAGAGCGCGAGGGACGTCATGAACAAGCTGTGGAACCAGATCGACCTGTCCTGGAACTGGCTGACCGCGTCCGCGCAGTGGCACGGCGACGACGGCATCCCCCACCGCCTGCTCCAGCACCTGTACTACAGCGGCGTCTCGCTGCTGTGCGCCGCGGTGATCGGTCTCGCGTTCGGCCTGCTCGTCGGGCACACCGGACGCGGCGGGTTCGCCGCCGTCAGCGTCGCGAACATCGCCCGCGCCATCCCGACGTTCGGCCTCGTGCTGTTCATCGTCGTCGTCGACTACAGCATCACCCCGGTGCTGGTCGCGCTCGTGGCGCTCGCCGTCCCGCCGATCCTGGTCAACACGTTCGAGGGCATCCGCGGCGTCGACCCCGACGCCAAGGACGCCGCGCGGGGCATGGGCATGACGGGCTGGGGCGTGCTGTGGCGCGCGGAGGTGCCCATGGCGCTGCCGCTGATCCTGCTCGGGCTGCGCACGTCGGCGATCCAGGTGGTCGCCACCGCCACGATCGCCGCCTACCCGGGCTTCGGCGGCCTCGGCCGCTACATCATCGACGGCCTCGCCCGCAACGACTACCAGCTGGTGGTGGGAGGGACGGTGCTGGTGGTGCTGCTCGCGCTGATCGTCCAGCTGGTCTTCGCGGCGCTGCGCCGCCTCGTCGTCTCGCCGGGCCTGCTCGGCTCCGCCCGTTCCTCCTGACCCTTTTTCAACAGAAGGAAAACCCATGAAGCACATCATCCGTGGCGCGGCCGTCGGCCTCGTGGCCGCCTTGACGCTGTCGGCCTGCGGCGGCGGGGGCGGCGGCGACGACAAGAACCCGCTGTCCGGCGGCGGCGCCGCCAAGGGCACCATCACCGTCGGCGGCGCCAACTTCCCCGAGTCCAACCTGATCGGCGAGCTGTACGCGCAGGCGCTGGAGGCCAAGGGCCTCAAGGTGACCCGCAAGTTCAACATCGGTGCCCGCGAGATCTACTACGACCAGGTCGTCAAGGGCGGCATCGGCGTGATGCCCGAGTACAACGGCGCGCTGCTGACCACCTCGGTCGACAAGACCAGCACCGCGTCCACGACCGACGAGGTCAACGCCGCCCTCAAGGCGAAGCTGCCCTCCTCGGTGGAGGTCCTGAACTCGGCGCAGGCGGAGGACAAGGACTCGGTCACGGTCAACCCGCAGACCGCGTCCAAGTACCACCTGAAGAGCATCGCCGACCTCAAGCCGGTCGCGAACCAGCTCACGATCGGCGGCCCGTCGGAGTTCAAGACCCGCCAGCAGGGCCTCGTCGGCCTGAAGAAGGTGTACGGCCTGGACTTCAAGAAGTTCCAGCCGTTCGACGCGGGCGCCCAGGCCACCCTGGTCAAGCTGCTCGCCGACGACAAGATCCAGGCCGCGGACCTGTTCACCACCGACCCGACCATCGTGCAGAAGAAGCTCGTCGTGCTGGAGGACCCGCAGCACGTCTTCAGCGCGCAGAACGTGACGCCGCTGGTCAACAAGTCCGCGGTGAACGCGCAGGCCACGGCGGCGCTCAACGCCGTCTCCGCCAAGCTCACCACCCAGGACCTGCTGGACATGATGAAGCGGATCGCGATCGACAAGGACGACCAGGAGAAGGTCGCCAAGGACTGGCTGACCAAGAACGGCCTCGCCTGACCCGCCCCCGCGAAGCCCGCCGCGCACCGCGCGGCGGGCTTCCGCCTTCCTCACGAGCGGAGGAACCGGTGCACGACTGGCGGATCGACCCCCGCGAGTACGCGCGCCACGAGGCCCGGCGCGGTCGCCGGTTCGCGTTCGACCGGCTCGCGCCGTCCCGCACGGCGCTCGTGGTGATCGACATGGTGCCCTTCTTCGTGTCCGGCAACCGGTACGCGCGCGGCATCGTGCCGAACATCGGCGCACTGGCCGGCGCCCTGCGCTCGGCGGGCGGCACCGTCGCGTGGGTCCTGCCCGGGGCCCCCGAGCGGACGCCGGCCGCCGAGGAGTTCTACGGCCCCGCGACGGCCGAGCTCTACCGCACCAGCGGCGGGACCGGCCCGCTGCCCGGCCGCCTCTGGCCGGACCTCGACGCCCGCCCGTCCGACCTGTTCGTCGAGAAGACGGCGCCCAGCGCCTTCTTCCCCGGCAGGTGCCCCCTGCCGGGCCTCCTGGAAGACCGGGGCGTCGACACCGTCCTGATCACCGGCACCGTCACCAACGTGTGCTGCGAGTCCTCGGCGCGCGACGCGTCCGCCCTCGGCCTCCGCGTGATCATGGTCGCGGACGCGAACGCGGCGCGCCGCGACGCGGAGCACAACGCCACGCTGAACACCGTCTACCGCTCCTTCGGCGACGTCCGCCCCACCTCCGACGTCCTCGCCCTGATCGCCGCGCCGCCCCCGCCGTAGCGGTCCGCGCGGGTCAGCGGCGACGGCCCACGGTGAGGACGGCGGACCAGTGCCGGGTGACCCGCCCATCGGGCCGGGCCCCGAGCCGGCGGCGTATCTCGCCGTAGAGGTGCCGTCGTTTGGCGGGCTCCATGGCGATGTGACCGGAGAAGGTGTCGAGCAGGGCGATGTACTCGTCCGCCGTATAGCGGCGGGCCCAGACGTGAAGCCGCGTCCCGACGGCCGCGAAGTGCCCGGACGCCTCGAACTCTGCGGCGGTGGGGTCCCGGCGGGCCTCGGGCGGTGGCGGTGGCCAGGAAGCGCCGTCGCCTTCGCCGATCTCGTCGTAGACCCGCTGGATCTCGGCGAAGAAGGGGTCGAATCCCGGGGGGAAGGCGTGCTCGGCGTTCCAGACGGCCAGGTGACCGCCCGGGGCGAGGAGGGAAGCGGCCTTGGCGTACTTGACCTCCGGATCCACCCACTTCCAGGCGGTGGCCGCGTAGACGAGATCGACGTGGACGCCGCCCGGCGGCTCCCACCGCTCGAACGGCGCCGTGATCACCGAGACGTCGGCGAAGCCCGCGAGCCGGCGGCGCGCCTCGGCCGCCAGAGCGGCGCCGAGTTCGACCGCGGTGATCCGGAACCCCATCCGCGCCAGCGGCAGCGTGGCCTTTCCCGGGCCGCAGCCGACTTCGAGCAGGTGCGCGGGCGGCTCGATGCCCGTGAGCGCGATCAGGTCGGAGTACAGTCCGGCCGGGTAATCGGGGCGCGCGGCCTGATAGTGGGCGGCCGCTTTGTCGAAGGTCGTCCGCAGCGAGCGGTCGTCGGGCATCGCTCCATTTTGTCACCGGGTGCGCAAAGGGCGGGGGCCACGGTGTCGCTTTCATGAGCAGCGCAGGCGGGGCGCGCGTCCCTACCCTCGGGCCATGACGGCCGGGAACCGGACCCGGCGGCACGCGGCGGCGACCGGGGGACGCCCGCAGGAAGGACGGCCATGCGCCCGCATCCCCTCATCGCCCGTCGAACCCCGCCCCTCTTCCGCGCCCGGAACCTGGCCGCCGTGGCGGCGCTGACCTGCACCGCGCTCGCGGTGCCCGCGGTCGCGGCGGCGCCGGCCGCGCGGGCGGACGCCCTGCCTCCCGACCGCATCACGATCACCGTCGGCGGCGCGCCCGCCTACCGGCTCGACGGCGGCCTGCTCTCCGGCGGGATCGCCGTCCTCGACGCCACGCCCGACTACAACACGACCAAGGTCCAGGGCCAGGGGACGCTGCGCGGGGCCGAGGGCGGGAAGGCCACCGTCCGGTTCGCGCTGTCGCGCTCGCTCGCCGGCCTGTCCGGGACGTTCGGCCTCCAGGACCCGGCCGCCGGGGTGCAGGTGTCCGCGAACATCGCGGGCGGGGTGCGGGCCCCGTCGGACGGGACCGTGACCTGGCAGGGGCGGGGAACGGTGCGGACCGGCGGCCGCTCGTCCACCCGGACGGTCGGCTTCACCGTCCAAGACCGCCACCCCGACCCCGGCGACCACGCGATCCACCTTCTCCACGCGGGGCAGCGGCGGGTGGCGATCCTCCGGCTGCCCGACGGCTACGACGGCCGGCCCCTCCCGGCCCTGTTCCACTTCCCGGGCCTGTTCGAGACGCCGCTGTTCGCCGAGTTCTTCGGCCGGATGGCCGACTACGCCCGGACCCGGGGCTTCATCATGATCACGCCCGAGCACTACGGCACCGGCTGGCAGGGCGTCGCGGGCGGCCAGCCGGGCCAGGACGTCGACGACCCCGGCTTCGTGTCCGCGCTCCAGGACGTCCTCGTCCAGCGCTTCCACGCCGATCCGCGACGCCTCTACGCCTCCGGCATGAGCAACGGCGGATTCTTCACCAGCAAGCTGGCCTGCGAGAACAGGCGGTTCGCCGCCTTCGCCCCGGTCTCCGGCCAGCTCCAGGACCAGGCCGCCTGCCATCCCGGGCGCGCCGTGCCCATGCTGATGATCCACGGTGACGCCGACCCGATCGTCCCGTACGCGACCGCGACGGCCGCGGCCCCCTTCTGGGCCCGCGACAACGGCTGCGGGACCACCACGACCGACACCGACCTGCCCGACACGCACCCGTCCGACGGCACCACCGTCACCGAGCACGCCTACAACGGCTGCCCGGCCGCCGCGCCGGTGATCCTTTACCAGGTCAAGGGCGGCGGCCATAACTGGCCCGGCGGCACGCCCTACCTCGGGCCGCTGCTCGGCGGCACCACCCAGGACATCGACGCCAATGCCGTCATCTGGAACTTCGTGTCCCGCTTCAGGCTCAACTGACGGCCGGTCGACGCCTTGGGGGCCGAAGGCGCGCGGCCCCGGCTCGGTCCAGAAGTCGTACCAGTACCGGCCGGGGCAAACGCGGTCCGCAGGAGGGGAACGCCGTCACCTTGATCTTGAAGCGGTGGTCCCGGCCGGCGACACCGACCACAACCGGGGACTGGAGGTGTCGATATCGCCGAGATAGGGCTTCAACGGCGGTGAAAGCGCAAGCATGCCGGTCTGGAAATGCACTTTCATGCCCATGTCGTGGGCATACCGCCGGACCGGCGCCGAATTCACGCCGGCGTGTGGTCGACGAATTGCCGGAACTGCGCTCCGATCCGCCGGTCCGACCGTGTCGGTGCTCAGCCCGTAGCCGGTGCTCTTCGCGATGCCGCGGCCGGAATGCCTGGTCACGGACGTCGGACGCCGCGCCGGGAAGCGAGCGGACGAGGCTCACGGCCAGGGCGGCCCCGCCTCCGATGCGGGGCCTCGGGAGCCCGCTTCCCGCCAGGGCATCGGCTCGGCTGCGAGCGTCAGGCGCCTGCGTTCCGTGGCGGTTCCGGCCTTCAGCCCCAGCGCGCCGTCCACCGCCGCCGGCAGCCGGCTCGCGGCGGTCGTCGGACGACCACCGCGGAATGCGGCGATCCCAGGTGCCTCCGGTCGGATTCGAACCGACACCTCAACTCTTTTAAGGAGTTCGCCTCTACCGTTGGGCTACGGAGGCGGGCGCCGGCCGCACCGGCCGTCGTGCGCCCGCGCCGCGTTCCGGTGACCGGCCGCGGCCGCGTCTCGTGACCATTCCAATGCCCACCGTGGCCACGGCGCGGCTTTCCGTGGATTCCGCGATCGAGCATGGAATCATCTTGCCCTAAAAGTTCGCCCGACTTCAGCGGATATCCCGCCGAGGCCGGAAAAGGCCGACCGATGGGGCGGCGGTCGCCGAATGGCGATAATGCCCGGCTCTCCGCCGCCGGCCGGCGCCCCGGGGGTCTGGCCGGGAGCGCCGGTCAGGCGGCCACCTTGTCGAGGAAGGCGTGCAGGTTGGCCCGCGTGCGGGCGACCTTCTCCTCCAGGGTCAGCGACTCGTCGAGGTCCCCGCCGACCGCGGCCTGCTTCTTCCCGCGCACGTAGAGCGAGCAGGCGAGGTCCGTGCAGAGGTAGCGGCCGACGGTGTTGCCCTGGCGTCCCGCCTCGCCGGTCCGGCGCGCGGTCATCAGGGCGACGCCGCCGCCGGTCCGCGTGGTGAGGCAGACCGAGCACAGGCTGCGCGCGGTGAAGCCGCGGGAGGTGCCGGACGTGCCGCGCAGCGCGATCCCGACGAGGCTGCCGTCGCGGTCGGCGACCAGGTAGGCGCGCTCGGGCGCCCCGGGATCTCGCCAGCCGAGGAAGTCCAGGTCGTCCCAGGGGAGGTCCGCGAAGTCCTTGGGCAGGCCGAGCCGCTTGGCCTCGCCCTTGGAGCAGTTGACGAAGGACGTGCGGATGTCGCGTTCGGTCAGGGGTCTCATGCCCGCGACGGTAGTCTGCCTAGAGCTATTAGGCAAATTCTTAATCTTCCTAGGTGTGGGGCATGTGCTCGGGGCGGTTATGATCGAGAGAGATAGTAAGCGTGGCTAAGGATTCTTTGGAGAGGAACGCGAACTGCTGCCGGACAACGGGCGGACGGGCGCCAGGGGCCTGGCGCGGCGGCTGGAGAGGTGGGCGCTGGCGAGCGATCTCGGGCTGGCGCGCCTCCAGGCCGCGCGGCGGATGCTGGTCGGCCTCCCGGCCGGGATGGCGGCGGGATACGGCGTCGCAGGCGCCCTCGGCGAACCGGCGTTCCTCGGGCTGATGCTCGGCGCGCTGCCGGCGATGCTGACCTCGCTGCTGATCGCCGACAACGGCACGGGACGGGCGACGGCCCGCGCGGCGGCCGTGTACGCGCCGTTCGTCGCCGCCCTCTACCTGAGCATGATGCTGCACCCGCACCGGTTCCTGGGCCTGGCGGCGCTGGTCCCGGTCCTGTTCGCGCAGTTCTACGCGGCGCGCTTCGCACCGTGGGGCAACGACGCGGGCGCCGTCCTGTTCGCCGGATATCTGAGCGGCCTGCTGCTGCCGATGCCGCTGACCGAGTTCGGGCCGATGGCCGCGATCGCCGCCGCGGGCCTCGCGGCGTCGATCGCCGCCCGGCTCGCGCTGTGCCGCCCCGCGCCCGCCAAGGCGCTGGCGCGGATCCAGCGGGCCTTCCTCGCGTGCGCCGCCGACGTGACCGGCGCCGCCGCGGACCTCCTGGACGCCGGGGCGGACCGTGAGCGCGCGCTGCGCCGGCTCCGCCGCCGGCAGTCCCGGCTGAACGAGTCCGCGCTGGTCGCCGACGGACTGCTCGCCCAGCCCGGCACCACCGGGGAGGCCGAGCGCCTGCACCGGCTCCTGTTCGAGACCGAGCTGGCGGTGCAGGCCGTCGGCCGCGCCGTCCGGGAGCTGGACGCCCTGGACCCGCCCGCCGGCCTGCGCGCCCGCGTCACCTCGGCGCTCCGCTCCTATTCCGCCGGCGGCGCCGGGGCGGAGTTCGACGAGCGCGCGGCCCGCGACCTGGTCGGATGGCTGGACCGGCGGCGCGCCGGCGGCCCGCCCGCCGACGTCCGGACCTCCTCGCTCGTCCACCATCTGGCCGTGCTGCTGACCGACCTGTCCCGGACGTCCCGGAAATGGGTGGACGCCGGGCGGGCCGCGCCGGACCGGGGCGACGGGGCGCCGTTCCAGTCGCCGGTCGTGCTGAGCGCCGGGCAGGCCGTCCTCGGGTCCGGGCCGGTCGCGGAGCGGCTCCTCGCCTCGGACGGCCCCGGCGGCGCGTGGCGGCGGCTCCGGGTCTCCCCGCACCTGCGGACCGCCCTGCAGGTGGCGGTGGCGATCTCGATCGCGGTGCCGATCGGCGACCTGATCAGCGGCCGGCGCTTCTACTGGGCCGCGATCGGCGTCATGATCATCTTCACCGGCACGAACACCACCTACGAGCGCGTCCGCAAGACCTGGCAGCGCGCGCTCGGCACCGTCGCGGGCGGCGCGCTCGGCGTCGCGTCGTTCGAGCTGCTCGGCGCCGCGCACCCGTGGATCAGCCTGCTGCTGGTCGTCGCCGGGCTGACCGTCGGCGCGTACTCGATCGCCTCGCACTACACCTGGTGGGTCATCGGGCTGGTCGTCGCGCTCGTCCAGCTCTACGCGTTCACGACGGACTTCCACACGTCGCTGATCCTGCTGCGCCTCGCGGAGAACATGGTCGGCGCCCTCACGGCCGTGCTGGTCGGGCTGGTACTGCTGCCCGTCGGCACCCGCAGGATGATCGACGAGGCGGTCCGCGGGCACCTGTCGGCCGTGCGCGACCTGATCGCCGACGCCGGCGCGCGGCCGCGCGAACCCGGGGACGTCCGGCTGAGCAGCGCGTCCCGCGCCGTCGACCAGGCCCTGTTCCGGCTGAACGCGATCCTGCGGCCGATCGTCCGCCGCCCGACCGGCGGATCCGGCCACGTGGACGCCGAGACGCTGATGGCGCTGACCACCGTCACCGGCTACGTCCGGGAGATCGCCGCCGCCTCGCCCGCCGTCCCGGCGGAGGCCGAGCGGATCCTGCACGCGGTCACCGCCCGGATGGCGCTCTCCCTGGACGCGCTGATCGGCGCGTTCGCGGGCGAGACCGGCGGGGTGTGGCGCCGCTCGGGCGAGGCCATCGACCGCCTCGACCAGGCCCTCGTCCACGACCTGGACGCCGTCGCGCTTCGCCACCGCCTCCAGTTCCTCGCCCTCGCCGACGACGCGCTCGCCGCGCTCGCCGAGCGCCGGGGCATGCGGGTCATGGGCATGGAGTACGCGAAGGTGGCGCCCGAACGCCGCCTCCAGCTCGCCTCCCTCCGCTCCCGCCGCCGCCTCGCCGGCACCTGCTGACCCGGCCCCGGCGGCCCCGTCGGCTGCGGCCGACCGGCGCTGTAAGCGGTCTGTAATCGCATGATCGTAATCTTCCGCCCGGAGCGCGGAACGGCCGCGCGGTGGCGACGGGCGGGAGCGCCGGGTGGCGGAGACGGCGGAGCGGAAGAAGGACGGCGACGACCTGCCGGACACCCCGTCGGCCAAGGGCCTGCAGATCGTGATGGGGATCTGCGCTTTCGTGGGCGGGCTGCCCGCCCTCGCCGGACTCGGCGGCCTGATCTTCACGTTCTTCCTCGGCCACGACTTCTACCTCTGGCTGGTCCTCTTCCTCGGCGGGATGATCGGCGTCGTGGCCGCCGCGGGCCTCTACGGGCAGGCCACGACCGCGGTGCCCACGCATGCGTGGCGCGAACCGGGAGGTGCGGTCCGGCTCGTCCTGCGGAGGGCGACGGCGCTGGCCGCGATCGCCCTGGCCGCCGCGGGGCCGTCGCTGTTCCTGTTGAAGCTCGTCGGCTCGCTCAGCCACGACCCGAGCGACGCCTACCACCGCGCGCCGGTCGTGAACGTGTCGATCACGGGCGAGTGCACCACGGGCCATCGCGGCTCCCTGGCCGCCTCCGACGACAAGGCGGCCTGCGACTCGGTGACCTGGACCATCGGCGGGCATCAGGTCAGCGGGCGGCTGGAGGGCACGGAGGGGGAGATCGAGGGCGAGACCGGGACGGACGGGCCGACGCACGAGGACTCGGTGAAGGCGCACGTGCGGGGGACGACCGCCTACACGCTCCACCGCGCGCACAAGCCGCATTCGTGCGCGCGGCTCGACGGCCTTCCCGCCTGGACGTGGGCGGGCATCGTGGTGGGCGTCGCCGGATTCGTGGGCATGGGGAGGATCCGGTGGTCGCCCGAGTCGCCGCGCGCGCCCTTCGACGACTGAGTCAGGAGGGCGGGCGGCCGGTGAGGCGGCCGGTCAGGGCGGCGGCGGCCGCCCGGACGGGGGCGGCGAGGTCGGGCCAGGTCTCGGGCGGGTGGCGGTCGCGGCGGAACGTGAGCGCCACGGCGGCGGTGGGGTGCCCCGTGTGGTCGAACGCGCAGGCCGCGATGCTGGCGAAGCCCTCGGTGATGTAGCCGTCCTCCGACGACCAGCCGCGCCGCGCGTCCTCGGCGAGGACCCGGCGCAGCTCGCGCAGGGACGCCGGACCGCGCCCGGTGCGGTTCACGAAGCGGCCGGGGAACAGGGCCCTGACCTGCGCGGGCGGCAGGTGCGCGAGCAGCGACAGGCCGCTCGCGGTGAGCTGGGCGGGCATCCGCACGCCGACGTCGGTGACGAGCGTCGCGTGCCGGGGCGGCTGCTCCTTCAGCAGGTAGAGGGTCTCCGCGCCGTGCAGGACGCCGAGCTGGGCGATCTCCCCGACGCCGTCGACGAGGCGGCGCAGCAGCGGCCGGGCGAGGCGCTCGAGCGGCTCGTGGCGCAGGTAGGCGGAGCCGATCTCGAAGGCGGCGACGCCGAGGCCCCAGCGGCGCTCCTCGGGGATGGCGGTGACGAAGCCGTCCTCGGCCATCGCGGTGAGCAGGTGATAGGTGCTGGAGCGGGGCAGGTCCAGGGCGCGGGCGATCGCGGAGGCGGGCAGCGGGCCGGGCGCGGCGGCCAGCAGGCGCAGCACCGCCAGCGCGCGGCGGGCGGCCGGGACCTGGCTCATCCCCGAATTGTCTCGTATCCGAGACAGATCTCCCCGTCCGGGGCTGCCCCCGCCCGCCCCAGGCGGGTGGAATCGTGGGTATGGGTTTCGTCATGGGAGACACGAGTGTTCGGGTCGGTCCGGATCCGCTGTCGTTCGAGCAGGTCGTGGCGGTGGCGCGGGACGGCGCGGCGGTCTCGCTGACGGACGAGGCGCTGACGCTGATCGGGGAGTCGCGGGCGCACATCGAGGAGCTGTCGGCGCGCCCGCTGCCGGTCTACGGGGTCTCGACGGGGTTCGGGGCGCTCGCGACCCGGCACATCCCGCCGGAGATGCGGGCGCAGCTGCAGCTCAACATCGTCCGTTCGCACGCCGCCGGGTCGGGCGCCGAGGTCGAGCGGGAGGTCGTCCGGGCGCTGATGCTGCTGCGCCTGCGCACCCTCGCGACCGGCCGGACGGGCGTGCAGCCCGTGACCGCGCGGACGCTGGCCGAGCTGCTGAACGCCGGGATCACGCCGCAGGTGTTCGAGCACGGGAGCCTCGGCTGCTCCGGCGACCTCGCGCCGCTCGCGCACGTCGCGCTGGCGCTGATCGGCGAGGGGCGGGTCCGGGACGCGGACGGCGAGCTGAAGCCCGCCGCCGAGGCGCTGGCGGAGAAGGGCATCACGCCGGTCAAGCTCGGCGCCAAGGAGGGCCTCGCCCTGCTGAACGGGACGGACGGCATGCTCGGCATGCTCGTCCTCGCCATCCGCGACCTGCACGGGCTGCTGACCGCCGCCGACGTCGCCGCCGCGATGTCGGTCGAGGCGCTGCTCGGCACCGACCGGGTGTTCGCCGCCGACCTGCAGGCGCTGCGGCCGCATCCGGGGCAGGGCGCGTCCGCCGCGAACCTGCGGGCGCTGCTGGCCGCCTCCGAGATCATGGAGTCGCACCGCGGCCCCGACTGCACCCGCGTGCAGGACGCCTACTCGCTGCGCTGCTCGCCGCAGGTCAACGGCGCCGCCCGCGACACCCTCGCGCACGCCGAGCTGGTCGCCGGGCGGGAGCTGGCGTCCGCCGTCGACAACCCCGTGGTGCTGCCGGACGGCCGGGTCGAGTCGAACGGCAACTTCCACGGCGCGCCGATCGCCTACGTGCTCGACTTCCTCGCCGTCCCCACCGCGGACGTCGCGTCCATGTCGGAGCGGCGCACCGACCGGATGCTCGACAAGGGCCGCTCGTCCGGGCTGCCGGCGTTCCTCGCCGACGACCCCGGCGTCGACTCCGGCCACATGATCGCCCAGTACACGCAGGCCGCGATCGTCTCGGAGCTGAAACGGCTCGCCGCCCCCGCGTCCGCCGACTCGATCCCGAGCTCGGCGATGCAGGAGGACCACGTGTCCATGGGCTGGAACTCCGCCCGCAAGCTACGCCGCGCCGTCGACGGCCTGGCGCAGGTGATCGCGATCGAGATCCTCACCGCCGCGCGGGCGCTGGACCTGCGCAGCCCGCTGCGTCCCGGACCCGCGACCGCCGCCGTCGTCGCGAAGCTGCGGGAGGCCGTCCCGCCGCCCGGCCCGGACCGCTACCTCGCGCCCGAGATCGCCGCCGCGGCCGCCATGGTCCGGGACGGCTCGCTCGTCGCCGCCGCCGAATCCGTCACCGGCCCCCTCTCCTAAGGAGCCCGCACATGTCCGGTCCCCGTCCCGTCCGCGCGCCGCGCGGCACGAAGCTCACCGCCGCGAAGGGCTGGCCGCAGGAGGCCGCCCTCCGGATGATCCAGAACAACCTCGACCCGGAGGTGGCCGAGCACCCGGACGAGCTCGTCGTCTACGGCGGGTCGGGGCGGGCGGCCCGCAGCTGGGACGCCTTCGACGGCATCGTGCGGTCGCTCGCCGACCTGGAGGGCGACGAGACGCTGCTCGTCCAGTCGGGCAAGCCGGTCGGGATCTTCCGGACGCACGAGTGGGCGCCGCGCGTGCTGATCGCCAACTCCAACCTGGTGCCGCAGTGGGCGACCTGGGAGGAGTTCCGCCGGCTGGAGTCGCTCGGGCTGACGATGTTCGGGCAGATGACCGCCGGGTCGTGGATCTACATCGGCACCCAGGGCATCCTCCAGGGCACCTACGAGACGTTCGCGGCCGTCGCCGAGAAGCGGTTCGACGGGACGCTCGCCGGGACGATCACGCTGACCGCCGGGCTCGGCGGGATGGGCGGCGCGCAGCCGCTCGCCGTCACGATGAACGGCGGCGTCGCGATCTGCGTCGAGTGCGACCCGTCCCGCATCGAGCGGCGCGTCGAGCACCGGTACTGCGACGTGAAGGCCGACTCGCTCGACGACGCGCTGCGCCTCGCCGAGGAGGCGAGGGCGGCCCGCCGGCCGCTGTCGATCGCGGTGCTCGGCAACGCCGCCGACATCGTCCCCGAGCTGCTGCGGCGCGGCGCGCCGATCGACATCGTCACCGACCAGACCAGCGCGCACGACCCGCTGATGTACCTGCCGAGCGGTGTCGCGTTCGACGACATGGCCGCCGAGCGCGGCAAGGACCCCGACGGGTTCATCGCCAAGGCCCGCGCGTCGATGGCGACGCACGTCGAGGCGATGGTCGGGTTCCAGGACGCGGGCGCCGAGGTTTTCGACTACGGCAACTCGATCCGCGGCGAGGCGCAGCTCGCCGGCTACGCGCGCGCGTTCGAGTTCCCCGGGTTCGTCCCCGCCTACATCCGGCCGCTGTTCTGCGAGGGCAAGGGCCCGTTCCGGTGGGCGGCGCTGTCCGGCGACCCGAAGGACATCGCCCGCACCGACAAGGCGATCCTCGACCTGTTCCCCGACAACGAGCCGCTGACCCGGTGGATCCGGATGGCGGGGGAGAAGGTGCACTTCCAGGGCCTGCCGTCGCGGATCTGCTGGCTCGGCTACGGCGAGCGCGACAAGGCCGGCGAGGTCTTCAACGACCTCGTCGCGCGCGGCGAGATCAGCGCGCCGATCGTGCTCGGCCGCGACCACCTCGACTGCGGATCGGTCGCCAGCCCCTACCGGGAGACCGAGGGCATGAAGGACGGCTCGGACGCCATCGCCGACTGGCCGCTGCTGAACGCGCTGCTCAACACCTCGTCCGGCGCGACGTGGGTGTCCATCCACCACGGCGGCGGTGTCGGCATCGGCCGCTCCATCCACGCCGGGCAGGTCTGCGTCGCCGACGGGACGGCCCTCGCCGGCGAGAAGCTCCAGCGCGTCCTGACCAACGACCCCGGCACCGGCGTCATGCGGCACGTCGACGCCGGCTACGACCGCGCCGCCGAGGTCGCCGCCGAGCGCGGCGTCCGCATCCCGATGCAGCAGGGCTGATGAGCTTCGAGGAGATGTGGGCGGACCTGCTGCCCATCGGGCGCGACGCGGCCACCGGCGGGTATCACCGGTTCGCGTGGACGCCGCCGGAGCTGGAGTGCCGCGCCTGGTTCGCCGGGGAGGCGCGCCGCCGCGGGATGCCGCTGGAGCACGACCGCAACGGCAACATGATCGCCTGGTGGTATCCCGACGACGGCACTCGTGACCAGGCCGTGCTGACGGGCAGCCACCTGGACTCGGTGCCCGGCGGCGGCGCGTTCGACGGGCCGCTCGGGATCGTGTCCGCGTTCGCCGCCGTCGACCTGCTGCGCGAGCGCGGCGCGGTCCCGCGCCGGCCCATCGGGATCGCGGCGTTCGCCGAGGAGGAGGGGGCCCGGTTCGGGGTCGCCTGCCTCGGGTCGCGGCTGCTCGCCGGCGCGATCGACCCGGCGCGGGCGCGGTCCCTCACCGACGCCGACGGCCGCACGTTCGCCGAGGTGCTGCACGGCGCCGGGCTCGACCCCGAAGCGATCGGATCCGACGACGACCTGCTCGGACGCGTCGCCTGCTACGTCGAGCTACACGTGGAGCAGGGCCGGGCGCTCGCCGGGCCGGTCGGGGTGGCGAGCTCGATCGTCCCGCACGGGCGGTGGCGGTTCGGGTTCGCGGGCGAGGGCAACCACGCCGGGACGACCGCGCTCGCCGACCGCCGCGACCCGATGATCCCGTTCGCCGGGATGGTCCTCGCCGCCCGGGACGCCGCCGAGCGCAACGGGACCGTGGCGACGGTCGGGAAGGCCCGGATCGTCCCGGGCGGGGTGAACGCGATCGCGTCGTCCGTCACCGCCTGGCTCGACGCGCGCGGGCCCGCCGACGCCGCCGTGCGGAAGACCGTGGAGGAGGTCGGCGCGGCGGCGCGCGAGGCCGCCCGCCCCCACGGGGTGACGGTGGAGCTCGCGGAGGAGTCCTACACCGAGATCGTCGACTTCAACCTGGCCCTGCGCGACCGGGTGGTCAGGACGCTGGGCGGCGCGCCCGTCCTGCCGACCGGCGCGGGGCACGACGCGGGCGTCCTGTCGGCCCGGCTGCCCACCGCGATGCTGTTCGTCCGCAACCCCACCGGCGTGTCGCACGCGCCCGCCGAGCACGCCGAGACCGCCGACTGCCTCGCCGGAGTCGAGGCCCTCGCCGCGGTACTGGACGACCTGGCCCGCGGGTAGGGAACCCGATATGCAATGGCATGCCCAGTTCGCCTGGCTCGGAGACGGGGTGGCGGCGGACGTCCTGATCGAGGCCGACGGCGAACGGATCACGAGCCTGACGCGCGGCGTCCCGGCCCCGCCGCGCGCCCAGCACCTGCCCGGCCTGACCCTGCCGGGCCTCGCGAACGCGCACTCGCACGCGTTCCACCGCGCGCTCCGCTCCCGCGTCCAGACGAACAGGGGGACGTTCTGGACGTGGCGCGAGCAGATGTACCGGGTCGCCGACCGGCTCGACCCCGACTCCTACCGGGCGCTCGCCCGGGCCGTGTACGCCGAGATGGCGCTCGCCGGGATCAGCTGCGTCGGCGAGTTCCACTACCTGCACCACCGCCCCGGCGGCGCCCCCTACGACGCGCCGAACGCGATGGGCGAGGCGCTGATCGCGGCCGCCGCCGACGCGGGCATCCGGATCACGCTGCTGGACACCTGCTACCTCACCGGCGGCATCGGGCAGCCCCTCAAGGGCCCGCAACTGCGGTTCGGCGACGGCACCGCCGGGAACTGGGCCCGCCGCGTCGACACCCTCTACGAGCAGACCGACAAGGCGGGCCGGCTGCACGCCCGCGTCGGCGCCGCGATCCACTCGGTCCGCGCCGTCCCGCGCGAGCAGGTGCGGGCCGTCGCGTCCTGGGCGAAGGAGCACCGGGCGCCGCTGCACGTCCACCTGTCCGAGCAGCCTGCCGAGAACACCGCGTGCGTCGACGCCTACGGCGTGACGCCCGCGCGCCTCCTCGCCGAGGCGGGCGCCCTCGGCCCGCTCAGCACCGCCGTCCACGCCACCCACCTCACCGGCGACGACATCGGCCTGCTCGGCGCCACCACGACCGGCGTGTGCATGTGCCCGACCACCGAACGCGACCTCGCCGACGGCATCGGCCCCGCCCGCGGCCTCGCCGATGCCGGGGCCCCGATCTGCCTCGGCTCCGACCAGCACGCCGTCGTCGACCTGTTCGAGGAGGCCCGCGCCGTCGAGCTCGACGAGCGGCTCCGCACCCGCGTCCGCGGCCACTGGACCGCCGGCGAGCTGCTCGCCGCCGCCACGTCCAACGGCCACTACGCGCTCGGCTGGCCCGAGGCCGGCCGCCTCGAACCCGGCGCCTACGCCGACCTCGTCACCGTCGCGCTCGACTCCGTCCGTACCGCGGGCGCCGGGCCCGCGCACGCCGCCGAGGCCGCCGTCTTCGCCGCCACCGCCGCCGACGTCCGCCACGTCGTCGTGTCCGGCCGCCAGATCGTGCACGACGGCCGCCATCTGCTGGTCGACGACGTGCCCGGCGCGCTGGCCGCCGCCGTCGAGTCCGCCACCCGCGAGGAGCCCGGTTGAGCACCGCCATCACCAACATCGGGGAACTGGTCACCAACGACCCCGGCCGGGGCGACGGGCCGCTCGGCATCGTCCGGGACGCCGCGCTGGTGATCGAGGACGGCGCCGTCGCCTGGACGGGCCCCGCGTCCGGCGTCCCCGCCGCCGACGAGGTCTTCGACGCCGCCGGGCGCGCCGTCCTCCCCGGCTTCGTGGACTCCCACGCCCACCTCGTCTTCGCCGGCGAGCGCGCCGAGGAGTTCGCCGCCCGGATGAGCGGGCGCCCTTACGCCGCCGGAGGCATCCGCACCACCGTCGAACGCACCCGGGCCGCGTCCGACGACGCCCTGCGCGCCAACCTCCGCCGCCTGGTCGGCGAGATGGCCCGGCAGGGGACGACCACCGTCGAGTGCAAGTCCGGCTACGGCCTCACGGTCGACCAGGAGGAGCGCGCCGTCCGCATCGCCGCGGAGATCGCCGACGAGGTCACCTACCTGGGCGCCCACGTCGTCCCGTCCGAGTACCGCGACGACGCCGCCGCCTACACGCGCCTGGCCGCGACCGACATGCTCGCCGCCTGCGCGCCGCACGCCCGCTGGGTGGACGTGTTCTGCGAGCGGGGCGCGTTCGACGCCGACCAGGCCCGCGAGGTCCTGCGGGCCGGGATCAAGGCCGGGCTCATGCCCCGGCTGCACGCCAACCAGCTCGGCGAGGGGCCGGGCGTGCGCCTCGCCGTCGAGCTCGACGCCGCGTCCGCCGACCACTGCACCTTCCTCGGCGACGCCGACGTGGACGCGCTCGCCTCGTCCCGCACGGTCGCGACCCTGCTGCCCGGCGTCGAGTTCTCCACCCGCCAGCCCTACCCGGACGCCCGCCGCCTCCTGGACGCCGGCGCCACGGTCGCCCTCGCCACCGACTGCAACCCCGGCTCCTGCTACAGCTCCAGCATGGCCTTCTGCGTCGCCGTGGCCGTCCGCGACATGCACATGACCCCGGCCGAAGCCGTCTGGTCCGCCACGGCAGGCGGAGCCCGCGCCCTGCGGCGCACCGACGTCGGCCATCTGGCCGTCGGCGCGCGCGCGGACGTCCACGTGCTGGACGCGCCGTCGTACATCCACCTCGCCTACCGTCCCGGCGTGCCCCTGACTCACGCCGTATGGAAGCGGGGCAGCCGGGTGGACGCCCACGGGTGACAGACCTGCACGCCCGGCGGCGTCAGGACAGGGCGAGGTAGCGGCGGTTGACCCTGATGAGGGGCTGCCGGTCGCGGGCGATGTAGTCCGTGGCGAGGACCTCGGCGGCGAACAGCATGTGGTCACCGGCCTCGACGCACTGGCGCGTCTCGCATTCGAGGGCCGTGAGGCCCGATTCGAGGACGAGGGCGCCGGAATGCTCGCCGCGATGGTGCGGCTCACTGGCGAGCAGCAGGCGGGCGCTCGGGCGCCCCTCGGCGGCGAAGCGCCCCGCGAGCGCGCGCTGGCCCGCGCCGAGGACCGTCGCGGCCCACCGGTCGGTGCGGGCCAGCACCTCCGCCAGGTACGACGAGGACGCCACGCCGGCCAGCACCATCGGCGGCTCCAGCGACACCGACATGAACGAGGTCACCGTCGTGCCGAGGTCGTCGCGGCCGTCCCGGACGGTCAGCACGACGACCCCCGTGGCGAACCCCGCGACCGCCTCGACGAACGCCTGTTCACCCCGACCAACCGACACCCGACCCGCCTCCCCGACCAACCGACACCCGACCGACCTCCCGTGTCAGCGGATCTCCCAGGAGCCGGGCAGGGTCAGCGGGCCGGCGGACGGGAGGCCGAGGCGGGCGGCGAGGCCGCCGAGGGAGCCCCAGCCGTCGAACCGGGCGGACGCGGCGGTGCGGTCCTCGCTGGACTCCGGCGGGCGCAGCCGCTCCAGCGGCGTGGCGTGCGGGTAGGAGCGGACGGGCGCGTCGGCGGGCAGCCCGGCCTTCTTGCGGGCCAGGTCGAGCGCGCCGTCGAGGCCGCCCAGCTCGTCGACCAGGCCGTGGTCGCGGGCGTCGGCGCCGGTCCAGACCCGGCCGCGGGCCAGCTCGTGGACGCGCTCGCGGGACAGCCCGCGGCCCTCGGCGACCTTCGCGGTGAAGTCCTCGTAGATCGTGTCGAGGGACGCGTTGATCCGCTCCCACTCGGAGTCGCTGAAGTCCTTGGTGGCGCTGAACATGCGGGCGTGCTCGCCGTCGGCGACCGAGCCGAGGCCGATGCCGACGCGCTCCAGCAGGTCGTTCACGACGGCCTTGCCGACGACGACGCCGATCGAGCCGGTGATGGTGCCGGGCTGCGCGACGATCGTGTCGGCGGCCATCGACACGTAGTAGCCGCCGGACGCGGCGACGTTGCCCATCGAGACGATGACCGGCTTGCCGGCGCGGCGGGCGAGGACGACCTCGCGCCAGATCGCGTCGGACGCGACGGCGGACCCGCCGGGGCTGTTGACGCGGAACACGATCGCCTTGACCCGGTCGTCCTTGACGGCGGCGCGGAACGCGGCGCCGACGGTGTCGGAGCCCATCGCGGGGCCGGAGTTCGGCAGCGGCCCGCCGCGGCCGGAGCGTCCGAGCCGGATCGGGCCCTGCCCGTTGATCAGCGCGACGACGTCCTGGCGGCCCGGCTGCGGGATGCGGCGCGCGAGGCCGTGCGTGCGGTTGTAGCGGGAGACGTAGCGGAGCTGCGCGTCCGCGCCGACCTCCTTGCGCAGGAAGGCGTAGACCTCGTCGCGGTAGCCGAGGTGGTCGACGAGGCCCTCCTCCAGCGCCTCGCCGGCGAGCAGCGGCCCGCGGTCGGTGAGGTCGCGGACCTTGTCCTCGGGCAGGTCCCGGGCGGCCGCGATGCCCGCCGTGATCTGCTCGCCGAGGGACGTGACGAGCCGCCGCGACGACTCCTCGTGCTCCGGCGTGTACGCCTTCTCCATGAAGGTGTTCGCCATGGTCTTGTACTCGTAGCGCTTGGCGAACCGGGGCCGCACGCCCGCCTTCTCCAGCGCGCCCGCGAAGAACGGCTCCTCCAGCGCGACGCCGGTCAGCCCGACCTCCCCGGTCGGCTGCAGGTACACCTTGTCGAACCCGGTCGCGAGGTAGAACGGGACGGTGCCGTGGCCGCCCTCGCCGAACGTCTCGGCCCAGGCGACGGTGAGCTTGCCGGCCTCCCGCAGCGCCCCGACGGCCTCGCGCAGCTCCTGGGCGAGCGCCAGCCCGACGCCGCCGGTCACCTTCACCACCAGCGCCTTCACCCGGTGGTCGGACCGGGCGCGGCGCAGCCCGTCGAGCACGTCGCGCAGGTTCGTCCGGCGCATGGACATGATCGCCGAGATCGGGTCCGCGGGCGCGGTCTCCACGATCCCCTCGGTGAGGTCCAGCTCCAGGATCAGCGGTGCCGTCCGCCGGTCCCGGGCCTGCTTGATGACGTTGACGACGGTTCCGGGATCCACCATGGCCCCAGCCTATGCGTTCGCTCGCGGGCGGCCGGTCCGCCCCGGGTCCCGCGCATTCTCCGCCCCGAGGAGGAGGGGCGTCCCTCCTGGCGGGCGAGGGACCTGCTTGCGTGCGAGGGCCCTACTTGCGCGCGAAGGCCCTGTTGGGCAGGACGCTGGCGGACGCCTGCGCGACGGGGCGGCCCTGCGCGTCGCTGATCAGGGCGTTGGCGACCATGCGGGTGCTGCCGGGGTGCACGCACGTCCCGGTGACCGTGTAGGTCTCGCCGGCCCGGACGCCGCGCAGGTAGTCGACGTTGAGGTTGAGGGTGAGCATCGGCATGAAGTGCTCGCAGGTGCTGCTGCCCGCGAGGCAGACGGCGTTGTCGAGGATCATGGCGATGTAGCCGCCGTGCACGGTCCCGCCCGGGTTGCACAGCTTCTCGGCGGGCGTCCAGGCGATGTCGACGCGGCCGGGCTCGGCGGACGTGATGACCTGCCCGATGTGGTCGTTGATGTCGGAGATCTGCGGGAACCGGCCGTCGGCCATGGCCTGGATCAGCTCGGCGCCCGTCAGGGTGTCCCACATCCGCGCGGTCTCCTCGAAGGCCGCCGGTCCCGTCTCGACGCTCAACTCGTGCTCCCTGATCAGGCGACGTCTCGCACCGAATGGTATTCGGAGCGCCTTGCGGGCGGCACTGTGCCCTTCGTCACCGGCCCGTTCAGCCGACCTTGCGGAGCGTCCCCGAGGTGGTGCCGATGCCGGTCGAGGTGTACTCCAGCCCGCCGGGCACCCGCGTCAGCGACACCGGGCCGCCCGTGCAGAACCTGTCGGCGCCGGTGCTGGTCAGGGCCGTCTCGTCGAAGTCGACCTTCGATTCCGACACGGCGGAGACCGTCAGCCGGGTCCGGCAGCCCCACTGGTCGTACTCGGCCGTCCCGCCGTCGCTCCCGCCGGTCAGGCGCATCGTCACCTTGGTGCCGGTGTCGCCCAGGGTGATGCCGCCCTTCTGCGTCAGCTCGCCCTCCCACGTCCCGCCGAACGCGGCGGGCACCGATCGGCCGGCGCCCGTCCCGCCGCTTCCGCCGCCGGACGGGGACGAGGACCGCCCGCTCGGGGCCGGTGAGCGCTGGGACGCCGTGGTGGACGGCCTGTCGGTGCCCCCGCCCCTGTTCAGCAGGAGGACGGCCGTCGCGCACGCGATGGCGAGGACGACGGCGGCGGCCGCCCCGACGATGACACGGGTGCTCCCGCCTCCGCGGCCACCGCGCCCGTCGCTCCCACCGGACCCGTCGCCGGCCGGAGGCGGCGGCCCCGGGACCGGCGGCCGCTGGTGCGGCTGCGTGAGGTTCCGCGACGGGGACGGATCCGTCGCCGGGCCGAACGGGGACGGGCCCCCGGCGTGGTCGGGGCCGGGCGCGGGCGGGACCGGCACCGGAGGCCCCGGATAGGGCGCCTGCGGCCGGGTGATGTCCGCCGCGGGACGCGAGGTGGGGTCGATCAGCCGCATCGCGAGGTCGCGGGAGGACGGGCGGCGGTCCGGCTCCTTGGCGAGGCACTCGGAGAGCAGCGGGCGCAGCGCGTCCGGTACCCCGGTGAGGTCGGGGTCGGCGGTGGCGATCCGGTGCATCATCGCCCCGACCGTCGTCCCGCCGCCGAACGGCGGGCGCCCGGTCGCCGCGAACACCATGGTCCCGGCCCACGCGAACACGTCCGACTTCACCGTCGGCGGCACGTCGCGCAGCCACTCGGGGGCGAAGTAGGCGGGGGTCCCGACCATCTGCGTGCGGGTCTCGGCGTCGATCGCGCGGGCGATGCCGAAGTCGACGACGCGGGGACCGTCCGGGCCGAGGAGCACGTTCGCGGGCTTGAGGTCGCGGTGCACGATCCCGGCGGCGTGGATGGCGGCCAGCGCGCTCGCGGTGTTCACCGCCAGCCGCTGGAGGTCGCCGCCGCGCAGCGGGCCGCCCTCGGCGACGCGCTCCTGCAGCGACGGCCCGTCGACGAACTCGCTGGCGACGTAGGGGAGCGGCCCCTCGGCGGACGAGTCGAGGACCGCGGCGGTGGCGAACGGCGCGACCCGCCGCGCCGCGGCCATCTCCCGCGCGAACCGCTCGCGGGCCCGCACGTCGGCGTGCTTGAGGACCTTCACGGCGGCGCGCTCCCCGGACGGCCCCTCGCCGAGGTAGACGACGCCCTGCCCGCCCTCGCCGAGCCGTCCCGTCAGCCGGTAGCGGCCGATCTCGCGGGGATCGTCGGGGACGAGGGGCAGAGCGGACATCTTCGGCTTCCTCCGGCATGGGGGACCTGCGTCGGCCCCCCGAACGACGGCACCACCGTACTTCGGTCACGAGCGGATATCGTCGGCTCATGGGCGATGGGGACGGCTGGGCCGATTGCGACCAGGGGCACACGCACTGGGGACGGTACGGCGCGGCGGGGCTGCTGGCCTACCACCGAGACGCGGACGGCCGGATGTGGATCCTGTTGCAGCAGCGCGCCTGGTGGGGTCTCGGCGGCGGCACATGGGGGATGTTCGGCGGCGCCACGCACAGCCATGAGGACGGGGTGACGGGCGCCCTGCGGGAGACGAGCGAGGAGTGCACGCTCGACACCGGTCTCGTGCGGGTGCGCGGCACCCGCGTCGAGGACCACGGCGGCTGGGCGTTCACGTCCGTGATCGGGGCGCTCGACGAGAAGGTGCCCGTGAAGCCCGCGTCGCGGGAGACGCGCCGCGCCGAGTGGGTCCCGGTGGAAGAGGTCGAGGACCGCAAGCTGTTCGCGCCGTTCGAGCGGTCGTGGCCGCTGCTGCGGGACGCGACGAAGGGCGTGGTGCTCGTCGTGGACGGCGCGAACGTCGTCGGCTCCCGGCCGGACGGCTGGTGGAAGGACCGGGCGGGCGCCAACGCCCGGCTGCGCGACTCGCTGAAGGTCCTCGCCGAGGGCGTCGGCGGGCTGCCGCCCGGCCTCGTCCCGTTCGACCGCTGCTTCCCGGAGGTCGTGCTGGTCGTCGAGGGCGCGGCGCGGGCGGTGGCGGACGAGCCGGCGGACGGCGTGCGGGTCGTGGCGGCGCCGGGCAGCGGCGACGACCACATCGTCGGCCTCGTCGGCAGGCCGGAGCCCGACACCGAGTACCTGGTCGTGACCGCGGACCGGGAGCTGCGGGCCCGCTGCGAGGAGGCCGGCGCGCACGTCACCGGCCCCCGCTGGCTCATCGACCGGATCGAGCGTCGCTGACGCGGTGGCCCGCGTCGCGCAGGGCCTGCGTCGCGTCCTTCAGCCGGTGGTCGGGGACCAGGACGAGGTCGGCGTGGTAGGTGGACGCGACGAACACCGGCACCCCGGCGTCGGCGAGCGGGCCGACGACCGCGGCGAGCATGCCGGGCAGGTCCAGGCCGTGGCCGGCGTCGCCGTAGAAGCCGACCCAGCGCTCCGCCTCGGTGAACGGCGACGCCTCCCGGACGACGGTGAGGCCCTCGGGGGCGCGGACCAGCGCGATCCACTCGTCGTCCTCGGGGAACGTCGCGTTCGGCAGATGCTCGACCAGGAACTCGGACGGGACGAGGTGCAGGTGCTGCGCGGCGCTCATGGCGCCACCCTAGTTCCCGGTCACTCCGGGACGAGCCACACGGCGCCGAGCGGCGGGACCCGCATCACCGCGGACGCCTCCAGGCCGTGCCAGGGCTCGGCGGTCGCCTCGACGCGCCCGAGGTTCCCCACGCCGCTGCCGCCGTACTCGTAGCCGTCGGTGTTGAGGACCTCCCGCCAGCCGCCCGTCTTCGGCAGGCCGACGCGGTAGTCCTCGTGCGGGTTGCCGGCGAAGTTGACGACGCAGGCCATCACGGGCGCCTCACCGCCGTCCTCGGACGTCCCGTACCGCAGGTAGGAGAGGGTGTTGCCGCCCGCGTCGTTGCCGTCGATCCAGCGGAACCCGTCGTGCTCGTTGTCGCGCGACCACAGCGCGGGCTCCTCGCGGTAGGCGTGGTTGAGCTGGCGGACGAGCTTCTGCAGCCCGACGTGCAGCGCGCCTTCGGCGGCGTTGTCCAGCAGCCACCAGTCGAGCGGGCGCTGCTCCGCCCATTCGGCGCCCTGCCCGAACTCCTGGCCCATGAACAGCAGCTGCTTGCCGGGATGCGACCACATGTAGGCGAGCAGGGCCCGCAGCCCGGCGAACTGCTGCCAGGTGTCGCCCGGCATCTTGCTGAGCAGCGACCCCTTCCCGTGGACGACCTCGTCGTGCGAGAGCGGCAGGACGTAGTTCTCCGAGAACGCGTACACCAGCGAGAACGTGATCTCGTTGTGGTGGTAGTTCCGGAACACGGGCTCGTGCCGGAGGTACTCCAGGGTGTCGTGCATCCAGCCCATGTTCCACTTGAACCCGAAGCCGAGGCCGCCGAGATGGGTGGGGCGGGACACGCCGGGCCAGGCCGTCGACTCCTCCGCGACCGTGAGGACGCCGGGGTTGCGCTTGTAGACCGTCGCGTTCATCTCCTGGAGGAACGAGATGGCCTCCAGGTTCTCGCGGCCGCCGTAGACGTTCGGCGTCCATTCGCCCTCGTTGCGCGAGTAGTCCAGGTACAGCATCGAGGCGACCGCGTCCACGCGGAGCCCGTCGATGTGGAACTCCTCGATCCAGAACGACGCGTTCGCCACCAGGAAGTTGCGGACCTCCGCGCGGCCGAAGTTGAACACCAGCGTGCCCCAGTCGGGATGCTCGCCGCGGGTCGGGTCCTCGTGCTCGTAGAGCGCGGTGCCGTCGAAGCGCGCCAGCGCCCATTCGTCCTTGGGGAAGTGCGCGGGCACCCAGTCGATGATGACGCCGATACCGGCCTGGTGCAGCTTGTCGACGAGGTAGCGGAAGTCGTCGGGGGTGCCGAAGCGGGACGTCGGCGCGTAGTAGGACGTCACCTGGTAGCCCCAGGACGGCCCATAGGGGTGCTCCGCCACCGGCAGGAACTCCACATGGGTGAACCCCATGTCCTTCACGTACGAGGTCAGTTCCTCCGCCAGCTCCCGGTAGCCGAGCCCGGGACGCCACGAGCCGAGGTGCACCTCGTACACGCTCATCGGCTCGTGCACCCACTCGTGCTCCTTGCGGCCGTCCATCCACTCGCCGTCGGTCCACTCGTAGGCCGAGGTGTAGATGCGCGACGCCGTCGCCGGGGGGTGCTCGGTGTGCTGCGCCATGGGGTCGGCCTTGCTGCGCCACTGGCCGTCCGCGCCGAGGATCTCGAACTTGTAGCGCATGCCGTCGCCGACGCCCGGGATGAACAGCTCCCAGACCCCGGTGGATCCGAGCGACCGCATCGGGTGGGCGCGGCCGTCCCAGTGGTTGAAGTCGCCGACCACGCGCACGCCGCGCGCCGTCGGCGCCCACACGGCGAACCCCGTCCCGGACACCGGCCCGAACGCGGACGCGTACGTCCGCACGCGCGCGCCCAGCGCCCGCCAGAGTTCCTCGTGCCGGCCCTCGCTGATCAGGTGCAGGTCCAGCTCGCCGAGCGTCGGCAGGTGCCGGTACGGGTCGTCCTGCACGGTCTCGATGCCGTCCGCGTACGTCACGGCCAGCCGGTAGTCGGGGACCGCGAGGGGCGCCTTGTCCGCGTCGTCGCCGGCCAGCGACGCCGACGCCGGCAGCGTCCCGGCGAACACGCCCTCGTGGAAGTGCCGCAGCGGGTGCCGGTCCCCGTTCGGCAGGACGACCTCGACCTTCTCCGCGAGCGGGCGCAGCGCCCTGACGGTCACCCCGTCCCGGCCGGGATGCGCCCCGAGGACGCCGTGCGGATCGTGGTGGTCGCCGCCGACGAGCCGGTCGATCTCCGCGCGCGTCACCCGTGCCATGTCGTCATGGCCTCCTCGCCTGGGGTCCGGGGTCCGGGGGGTCCCCGGGAACAACACTGATGCCGTTTCCCTGTAGGAGTGCCCCGAGATCAGCCGAACTCACATGGCGAAAGGAGCTGTTTCACCGGAGATGGCGGTCCGCTCGCCGCGCCGGGAGATGTGCGACCGCACGGACGGCACGACACTTTGTCAGGGGTCGCGCCGATTGCGCCGTCCATGCGGTCACGTCTACCTCGCCCCAGGGGTGACACCGACCCCGCCGCCCTGGGCTCCATTCCTGTGTCACCTGAGCGACACAGGTACCTTCCGTACCGGAGCCTTCCGGCCCGGTCCGCCCCCGCCTGCGGACCGGGCCGCGCCGCTCCCCGCGACGTCCCATCGCGGCCGCCTCAGCCGTCCCCGCGCGCCTGCTCGAGCAGCAGCTCGCGCAGCCCCGCCGGATCGTCCGCGGCCACCGTCATCGCACATCCCGCCTGCAGCTGCGCGTCGGTCAGATCGCCGCTCCGGGTGGCGTACCAGCGTCCGGCGTCGCTCCGCCAGACCTGCCAGCCCGGAAACTCCCCCTCGATGGCCGTCTTCAGATCCTCGAAGTCCCCCATCAAGGTCGTCCTTTCCCCGAGGCGGCTCTTCTGTATACAAAAGTCTTACTCGGTCTAAGAGGTGTCAAGCTGTCCGTAAGCGGACCATGCCCCCGCGGATAGCAGCCCGCTGGATATGAGTGACGGAGAGGAGGGGGCGAAATCGAACACCGCGTCGATTGACCGGGGGCGCGCCTGAACGAAGGGGAGGTGACGCCGGTGCCGGACCGTCCCGCCTACCTGCGCATCGCCGACACGCTGCGAGAGGGGATCCGGGACGGCAGCCTTCCGCCGGGGACCCGGCTGCCGACCATGGCGGAGCTGTGCGCCGCCCACGGCGTCTCGGAGATCGTCGTGCGCCAGGCCGTCGCGCTGCTCCGCACCGAGGGACTCGTCGAGACGCGCCGCGGCGGCGGCACCGTGGTCCGGGTCGTGCCGCCCGCCCGCCGGGTCGCGATGGAGCGCTACCGCGCGGTGACCAGGCCGCTCGCGGTGCCCGAGACCACCTTCACCCGCGACCAGAAGATCAGCTGGCAGGAGTACCGGCTCGACAAGGAGTTCACCCGTGTGCGCGCGGACGACGACCTCGGCGCGCTCTTCGAACTGCCCACCGGCACCGAGCTGCTGCGGCGCCGGTTCGTCTTCTACGCCCGCGGCGAGCCGCAGCAGATCTCGGTCAACTACCTGCCGTGGAACCTCGTCGGCGGCACCCCCGTCGCCGACCCGGAGCGCGAGCCGTGGCCCGGCGGCACGCTCGCGCAGCTGGCCTACCTCGGCCACCCGCCGACCCGCGTCGAGGAGGCCGTCCGCTCCCGCATGCCGACCCCCGAGGAGGTGGAGACGCTCCGGATGGGCGGCGGCGTGCCCGTCATCGCCATCACCCGCCGGATGCTGTCGCGCGCCTCCGTCATGGAGGTCTGCCGCGACATCGTGCTCCCCGCCGACCGCGTCGTCCTCGACTACTCCATCGACCTCTAGACCCTCGGGCGGCAGGGCGGCGGGGCCGGCGGGGGGGGGGGGCCCCCCCCCCCCGCCCGGGTGGGGTGGGGGCGGCGGGGGGGGGGGTGGGTTGGCCCCACCGGCGAG
>NZ_JBEYYT010000066.1:0-32431 GCF_040645715.1 Spirillospora sp. NPDC046719
CGCCGCGGGGTTCGCGCGGGGCGCGCAACCGTGTTGGTGCCGGCTGGCGCCGCTCATGTTGTGCCGGTGCGTATCGGGCGCGGCGGCCGCTCCGCGCCCGCCAACAGCATCCTCGCCGTCCTCGCGCTCGGCGCGGGGCACGGTGCCGAGGTCACGCTGGAGGCCGACGACGGGCCCGGCGCCGACGCGGCGCTGGACGCGCTCGCCGCCCTCCTCGCCCGCGACCTCGACGCGGAGGAACCGGCCGGCGCCTGAGCCGGGGCCGTCCCCGGCGCGGGGACGGCGCCCGGCGTCCCGGCGGGCTCAGACCCGGACGACCTCGGGGCCGGCCGCGGCCAGTTCCGCGGCCAGCCCCGCGTCCAGGCCGGTGTCGGTGATCAGCACGCTGATGTCGCTCAGGTCGGCGAACCGGGCGAGGTAGTCGTTGCCGATCTTGGTGTGGTCGGTGAGCACCACGCTGCGCCGGGACGCCCGGATCATCGCCGACTTGATCGCGGCCTCGGCCGGGTCGGGCGTCGTCAGCCCCGCCTCCACCGAGCAGCCGTTGGTGGCCATGAACGCCACGTCGACGCGCAGCCGGTCGAGCGGGCGCATCGCCCAGTCGTCGACCGTCGCCAGCGTCCGGCCCCGCACCCGGCCGCCGAGCATGATCACGTTGAGGTTCGACCGGGTGGCCAGCACCGTGGCCAGCGGCGGCGAGTTGACGATGACGGTCAGCTCCCGGTCGCTCGGCAGCACCTGGACGAGCCGCCCGGTCGTGCTGCCCGCGTCGATGACGATGGACCCGTCGGCGGGCAGCTCGGCGAGGGCGGCCTTGGCGATGCGCTCCTTCTCCGCGGTCATCACCGCGTCGCGGGCCGCGAGCGCCGGCTCGAAGCCGAGCCGCTCGACGGGGATCGCGCCGCCGTGCACGCGGCGCAGCGTCCCCGAGCGCTCCAGGGCCGTCAGGTCGCGGCGGATCGTCTCCATCGTGACGCCGAAGTCCTCGGCGAGGGTCATGACGTCCACCCGCCCGGCCTCGCGCGTGCGGCGGAGGATCTCCTGCTGCCGTTCCTCGGCGTACATGTCGGGTTACCACCGAATCCACGTTGTTTTCTCTGTGAATAGCCCCGGATTTGTGACCGCGTCAAGCCGAGGCGGCGCATCGGGGGGTTCAGCGGTCCGCTTGGAGACCGCTCAGGGTGGTGCGGACGAGGCGTTGGACCGCCGCCTCGTCGCGGAGCGCCCCGGCGGCTGCCAGGGCGTGCAGGCAGTAGGCGGCGAGTTCATCGGCGGGCACGTCCCGGCGGACGGCTCCGTCCGCCGCCGCGTCGGCGATCAGTTCCCGGACGAACGCGTGCAGCCGCCGGTGGGCGGCGGCGACGTGCTCGCCGCGATGCAGTTCGGCGGCCGGCTCGGTGTCGTGGCGCGCGCGATGGGACACCGCCGCCGCGTATCCCGCGAGCACGGCCTCCAGCCGCGGCGCGGCCCCTTCGGCGCGGTCCCGGATCTCGTTCAGCCGCTCCAGATGGGCGTCGATCTGGCGCTCATGCCACGCGCGCAGGATCGCGTCGACGTCCGCGAAGTACTTGTAGAGCGTGGCGCGCCCGATGCCGGAGTCCTTGGCGATCTGCGACATCGTCACGCCGGCCGGCCCGCGCGCGGCGACGAGCGCGGCGGCGGCGTCGAGGACGGCCTCGCGCACCGCGTCGCGATGCGCCGCGACCGTCTCGCTCCAGAGCTTCGGCATGCCGCGATCATACAGCGCGTCCCTATGGAGACATCTGTCTTGACATAGACACTGTGTATCGCAAAAACTGGGGCCGGCCGCGCCGCGACCGACGCGGCGCGCCGTCGACAGGGAGCCGCTCATGTCCGATCTGCCTTCGCACCCCGACACCGAGCAGCAGGGCGAGCCCGCGATCGGCGGTGGTTCGCGGCGCGGCGGGCTCGTCGCGATCGCCGCCGCCGTCGCCGTGGTCGTCCTGGTCGTCGTCCTGCACCTGACCGGCATGATCAGCATGGGCGGGCACTGATGATCGAGGCCCGCGGGCTGGTCAAGCGCTACGGGAGCGTCACGGCGGTGGACGGCCTGTCGTTCACCGCCCCGCCCGGCTCCGTGACCGGGTTCCTCGGTCCGAACGGGTCGGGCAAGTCCACGACGATGCGGATGGTCCTCGGCCTCGACGCGCCCACCGCGGGGACCGTCACGGTCAACGGCCGCCCCTACACCGGGTACCGTCGCCCCCTCCGGGAGGTCGGGGCCCTCTTGGACGCCGGGGCCGTGGCCGGTGGACGGTCGGCCCGCGACCACCTGATGTGGCTCGCCCTGAGCAACGGCATCCCGCGCACGCGCGTGGACGAGGTGCTCGAACAGGTCGGACTCGCGTCGGCGGCCCGGCGCCGCGCCGGCGGGTTCTCGCTCGGCATGGCGCAGCGGCTCGGCATCGCCGCCGCGCTGCTGGGCGACCCGCCGGTCCTGATGTTCGACGAGCCCGTGAACGGCCTCGACCCCGGCGGCGTCGCCTGGGTGCGGACGCTGCTGAGGTCGCTGGCCGGGGAGGGCCGCACCGTGTTCCTGTCCAGCCACCTGATGAGCGAGACGGCGCTGACCGCCGACCGGCTCGTCATCATCGGCCGGGGCCGGCTCCTCGCCGAGACCACCGTCGCCGACCTGCTCGCCGAGGGCGGCGGCGACCGCGTCCGGGTGCGCGCCACCGACCCGGACGAGCTCGCGAGGCTGCTCGCCGGGCGCGGAGCCGCCGTCGCCCGCGACCCCGACGGCGCGCTCCGCGTCACCGGCGCCACCGCCGAGGAGATCGGCGACCTCGCCCGCGGCGGGGGCCTCGGCCTGCTGGAGCTGTCACCGCAGGTGGTGTCGCTGGAGGAGCGCTACATGGAGCTGACCCGCGACGCCGCCGACCACACCTGCGTTCCCTCCCCCGAACCGGCCGCGAGCTGAAGGGCCCGCCATGACGACCATCGCCGCCCCGGCTCGGGGCGACCTCCTCGACGCGGTGCGCGCGGAGTGGTGCAAGCTGCGCACCGTCCGCTCGACGCCGTGGGTCCTGCTGACCGCGTTCGCGTCCAACGTCGGGTTCGCCGTGCTCGCCGCGGCCGTCCTCGCGCCCCGGCTGGGCGCCCATGAGCGCACCCGCGTCGACGCCGTCCAGCTGGCCCTGGCCGGGCTGCACCTGTCGCAGATCGCGTTCGGGGTGCTCGGCGCCCTGGTCATCACCGGCGAGCACGGCAGCGGCATGATCCGCACGACGTTCGCCGCCGTCCCGCGCCGCCGCACCGTCCTCACCGCGAAGGCGCTCGTGCTCGCGGGGGTCACGCTGATCGCGTCCACCACGTCCACGTTCGCCGCCTACCTGGCCTTCCAGGCGGCGCTGCCCGCGCACACACTGACCGGGACGGCGCTGTCGGATCCCGGTGTCGCCCGCGCCGTGGCCGGCGGCGGCCTCTACCTCACCGCGCTCGCCCTGCTCGGTCTCGGCCTCGGCGCCGCCCTGCGGTCCTCCGCCGGTGCCATCGCGTCCCTGTCCGGCCTGCTGTTCGTCCCGCCGCTGCTGCTCGACCTGCTCCCGCGGTCCTGGAAGGACGCGGTCGGCCCCTACATCCCGATGCAATCGGGCGATCAGATCTACATCGCCTCCCACCGCGAGGCCGTGGCCCTCGGCCCCTGGACCGGGTTCGGGGTCTTCTGCGCCTACGCGGCCGTCGCCCTCGCGGCCGGTTACGTCCTCACCCGCCGCCGCGACGCCTGAGCCGGAAGGACACCGTCATGTACGCATCGAAGGCCGACGTTCCGACCGACCGGGCGGCCCGGTACCTCACTCAACTCTGCAAGCACAGCGACCACGTGAACGGCCTCGCCGGTGGCCACGCGGACCGGGGTGGCCACGGCGGCAACGGAGCAGCAGTCCACCTCCAGCACGTCGAATGGTCCGACACCGAGGGCGTCATTCGGTTCGCCGAAGGACGCTGCGCGCTGCGCGCCACGAAGACGCGTCTCCTTCTGGACGCGGAGGCCGACAGCCCCGAGCGGCTCCAGCGGATCCAGGCCGCCATCGCCGCCCGCCTCGAACGCATCGGCCGGCGCGACCGGCTGACCGTCGTCTGGAGACCGGTCGAGCCCGGATCAGCGCCCCGCGCCGGCGACGCCTCCCCCTGACGGGCCCGCCGAGGTGGCGCGGTCGCGGGCCTGGCGAGCCGTCAGGTCCGGGCGTCGGCGGGCACGAGGCGCTGGGTGCTCCCCCGGCGCCCAGCCGGGGCGGGGACGGTGCACTTGGCGAGCCGATGGTTCCGCACGACCTCCTGGACGGGCGGCGCCTCCCGCAGCGCCGCGGGCGAATCGCCGGAGGACCTCACGACGTCGGCGGCCAGGAGCTCTTCCAGAGCCCGCACGTTCCCCTCCTGGGCGGCCTCCAGGAAGGCCGACAGCAGGCGCCGGTGCTCACCGGCACCGATCGACCCGCGCCGCGGCGCGGCCAGCTGCCGGCGGGCGCGGCTCACCAGCTGGCGGACGTTGGCCGGGCTCAGCCGGATGAGCTCGGCGATCCGCGCGTAGGGGTAGTCGAAGGACTCGCGGAGGATGTAGGCGGCCCGCTGGGCGGGCGTCAGCGTCTCGAGCAGGAGCAGCAGGGCCCGCTCGACGGCCTCGGCCCGCTCGGCGCCGGCGGCGGGGTCGGCGCCGAGGTCGACGGGCTCGGGCGTCCAGGGCCCGATGCCGGTCTCGTGGCGGACCCGGGCGGACCGCGCGGCGTTGATGGACAGCCGCGTCGTGATCAGCGCCAGGAACGCCCCGGGGTTGGCGATGGCCGCGTGCTCGGCGTCCTGCCAGCGCAGCCAGGTCTCCTGCACGATGTCCTCGGCCTCCGCCGAGCCGCCGAGCATCCGGTAGGCGATGCCGAAGAGGCGCGAGCGCGCGTCGCCGAAGACGGCGGCGGCCTGGTCGAGGGAGGTCGGCCGGTCTCGTTCGTCAAGCTGGATGTTCATGGGAACCTTCGATGAGAAGTTGCCTTCACGACCTCCCTCACTGTCGTCGGGGGCGCGCCCGGGTCGCATCAGTGAGGGACCCTGGCCGGGGTGGCCAGCGTGGGGCGGGCCTCCCTAGGGACCCGAGGGGACGGCCGCCGCTCCACCGGTGGGCGCGGCTAGTGGATCTCGCGCGTGATCTCGTTGAGGTGGTCCACCAGCTCGGTGTCCACGGCGGTGCCTGGCTCCACCACGCCGACCGCCCGGCCGCCGCGCCGACGTTGACCAGGTCCGCCACCTGCCGCGGCGACGTCGAGGCCGCGTAGATCAGGTGCGGGACGGCGGCGTGCGTGATGTGCAGCAGCGCCGCCACGTTGAGCGAGACCATCCGGTCCCACTCCTCGACGGCGGTGTGCGGCGCCGAGCCGAGCAGCATGATCCCGGCGTTGTTACCGCTCGATCGCCTCGAAGTAGAGCCCGGCCGCGTCGGTGTCGTCGCTCAGCAGCGCCCGGCAGCGGCTCAGGATCCCCTGGGCCCTAGTCGGTGTCGCACGGGCCCACCGCGCCGGTGAGTTCTTCGAGCGCCCCGCGGGCGGCGCGCGCTCGTACCGCGAAAGGCCGTTGTAGAGGATCGCGGCCGACCAGCGCCCGGTCTCGACGCCGGTCAGCCGGCCGCCGGCGCGACGGCCTCGGACTCGGCGGAGATCGCGGCCGCGGTGCCGAGGTCGCCGCCGAGCACGACCGGTATCCCCAGCGCGTGGAGGTGGACGGGGAGATGGCCAGGGCCCCGGCGGCGCGCAGCTCCTCGATCCGGCCGGCAGGCCGCACCGGCGGATTCAGCGGGAGCGGCCGGCGTCCAGGCGCTCCCACTCGGCGTCCCAGAGCCGGTCGCGCCGCCGGTCGGCGCGGCGGCGGACCACCAGGTAGGTCACCAGGACCGGCACACCGGCCGTGGTCGCGGCGCCGAGGCCGGCGCCGACGGCCTCACCGACCGTGCGCGCGTGCCGGCGCGGCTCCACGTCCGACACCCCGGCCGGGCCGGCCCACAGCTTCAGGTGCTCGCCCGCGACGGCCCGGTACCAGGTGTCGTACGAGCCGGTCCGCGCCCGTCCGCCCGGTTCCCGCCACGTCACGGTGACCCGGTGGCCGGACGCCAGGTCGTCCACTTTCAGCACCGTGGCGTCGACCCGGTGCCGCGTCACGGCCTCGTACCGCTCGGCGCGGACCCCCGAGTCGTACGCGTTCCGGGCGATCTGCCAGGACACGGGCAGGCCGGCGCCCACGAACAGCAGCAGGAGGAGCAGGCCGGCCGCCCGCTGCCGGCGGTCCACGTCGCGGCGCAGCTCGTTGCCGTCGAAGCCGATGCGCCGCCGCAGCCGGCCGAGGCCCGCCCGTACTGCGGTCGGTTTCATGACCTCCTCCTCAGCGTCCGCCACCACGTCGTTGCGGCGGGACGGCTCAGCTCGCCGGGTGACGGGGCGATGCCACGCGCGGTGCCAGGGACCGCCGCTCGACCCTGGCCAGCATGAGCAGGCTGGAGATCTGGCTCCACCCGACCAGGTCCATCAGCTCGGCCAGATGCGGGGCGACCGAGCGCAGCACGAGCCGCCGGTCCTGGAGCCCGAGCCGGCAGGCCGTCGCGGCCAGCGCCCGGAGCCCGCCGACGTCGATGAAGTCCAGCCGCTCCACGTCCACCCACACGTCGCCGGAGCTGTGCGCGACCACCCTGGCCAGCGCGTCGCCGAACGCGGGGAGCGTGCTCATGTCGACCTCCCCGTCGACGACCAGGTGGGGCGGCTCGAAGGTGCCGTCCAGGCGCAGCAGCGCGCTGCTCACCCGCACGCCTTCGACGGTCCGTTCGGTCATGTCGTCTCCTTGTGCGCCGCGCGGACCGTCATTCCACGAGCTTGCCGTCGGACGAGACGTGCCGCATGAGCGCGGCGATCTCCGCGGGGATCGGCGGGATCTCTTCGCGCTCGACCTTGCCGGGACCCGACCAGACCAGGTTGACCCGCAGGGACTCGTCGAGGTCCGGGTGGTCGGAGCGGTTGTGGCAGCCGCGGGTCTCGCGCCGTTCGAGGGCCGCGTCGAGGGTGGCCCGGGCGGCCAGGACGGTGGACTTCAGGTCGAAGGCGTGCGCGAGGTCCTGGTAGCCGGCGTTGTCGGGGTGGACGCCGAGGGCGCCGATCCGCGCCTCGACGACGTCCAGTCCGGCCAGCCCGGCGCGGAGGCCGCCCTCGTCGCGGACGACGCCGCAGTGCTCGGTCATGACGTCGCGCGCCGCGCGCTGCAGGACCCGGACGTTCTCCGGCCCGTCGCAGGCCAGCAGCTCGTCGACCTCCCGGCGGGCAGCGGCGAGCGCGTCCGCGTCCCGGCGCTGCGCCTCCAGGCCCGCGGAGTAGGCGGCGGCCTCCCGGCCCACGATCCGTCCGTAGACCAGCAGCTCGATGAGGGAGTTGCCGCCCAGCCGGTTCGCGCCGTGCAGGCCGCTGGCGGCCTCCCCGATCGCGTACAGCCCGTCGACGTCCGTGCCGTGGTCCTCGGGCCGCACCCACACACCGCCCATCGAGTAGTGCGCGGTCGGGGCGATCTCGATCGGTTCCTCGGTGATGTCGAGCATCTGCAGTTCGAGGAGGGTCCGGTGGACGCGCGGCAGCCTCGTCATGATCGTCTCGCGGGGCAGGTGCGACACGTCCAGCCAGACCCCGCCGTTCGGGGTGCCGCGCCCCTGCTTGATCTCGGTGTAGGCGGCCAGCGCGACCCGGTCGCGGGTGGACAGCTCCATCCGGTCGGGGTCGTAGCGGGCCATGAACCGCTCGCCGAGCGCGTTCAGCAGCCGGCCGCCCTCCCCCCGCGCCGCCTCCGAGACGAGCGTCCCGGCCGCGTCCTCGGGCGACAGGAGCCCGGACGGGTGGAACTGCACCAGCTCCGGATCGCGGATCCGGGCGCCGGCGAGCACGGCCAGGCGGAACGAGTCGCCGGTGTTCTCGTCCCGGCGCGAGGAGGTCCGCCGCCAGATCCGGGTGTGCCCGCCGGTCGCCAGGATCACCGCGTCGGCGTGGACGACGTAGCGGGTCCCGTCGTTCAGGTCGAACCCGTAGGCGCCGTGGACCGCGTTGTCGCGCACCAGCAGCCGTGTGATGTAGACGCTGTCCAGGATCGGCACGTCCAGTTCCGTCACCCGGCGTACCAGCGCGCGCTGGATCTCCAGGCCGGTGTAGTCGCCGCTGAACGCGGTGCGGCGCCAGGTATGGGCGCCGAAGAACCGCTGCGAGATCCGCCCGTCGGCCTCCCGCGCGAAGGGCATCCCGTAGCGGACCAGGTCGTCGATGCCGCGCGCCGCGCCTTCGGTCACGATCCGCACCGTGCGCGGATCGGCCAGCAGGTAGCTCTCCTGGAGGGTGTCGGCGGCGTGCTGCCGCCAGGAGTCCTGCGGGTCCATCGTCGCCAGGGCCGCGTTGACGCCTCCCGCCGCGAGCGTGGTGTGGGCGTCGGCCCTGGGGCGCTTGCCCACCGCGAGCACGCCCACCCCCCGCTCGGCGAGCTCGATCGCCGCCCGCAGCCCCGCTCCCCCGGTGCCGATCACCAGGACCGGCGCCGCCAGCCGCCGCTCACAACCGTCCATTAACGCGCTCCTTGCCAGAATGGGATGCGATTCGCGGGACCGGGAGAGAATGACGCTTTCACGCCCATCCGCTCGGGAGAGAAAGGCCGGAACCGAGGGGCGGTTCCACGATGTCCGCCGTCCCCTTTTTCAGAGGCATCGATCATCGCCCGGTCGACAGCTAAGACAGGCCGGCATCGCGGCTTGTGACACTTCGGCCGGATCTCCGGGATCACAGCCGGAAAATGGGCGGGATGTGTCACATCCCGCCCCGGTGCGCTGTCTCAGTGGAAGCGGCGGCCGTCGCCCCCGACGAGGGGCGGCGGGGTCACTCGGCGGCCGGGGCCGTCCTCGCCGCCCACCGGTCGGCCCACGTCTCGAGCCGCATGAGCTCGGCGCAGAGGGTCCGGCCGTCCGGGGTCAGCGTGTAGCCCCGGTCCGCGCGCCGGACGATGGCGGCCTGGTCCAGCTCCGCCAGCCGCTGGGCGAGCACGCTGGAGGAGACGCCGTCGCACCGCTGCTGGAGCTCGCGGAAGGTGGCGGCCGGCTCCTGGGCGAGCTCCCAGATGACGCGGAGCGTCCAGCGGCGGCCGAGGAGGTCGAACAGCGCCATGATCGGCCGCCCGGTCGCCGACCCCCGGACGGGCCGGCCCGGCAGCGGCGCGGACGGCGAGGCCGCAGGCCGGTCCGGCTCGTCCGCCATGTCCGTGCTCCCTTCGGGCGCCCGGATGCCCCGGGCCGCATGCTTCTTTTTTCGAAGCAGCGGTGTTAGCGTGGCCGCATGCCTCGATTTTCAAAGCACACGGTAGCGCCGCGCGTCGCCCCCGTCGAGCCGCCTTACGACGCGGAGACCGCCGCGGCGCTGGAGGCGCTCGGGGCGCCGATCGCCCTGTTCAGGGTCTTCGCCCGCCGGCCGGACCGGGCGCACGGCGTCCATGGATGGGGGCGGTACTACCTGTCCCGCCGGGCGGCCCTGAGCCTGCGGCACCGCGAGCTGGTGATCGACCGGACCACGCGGCGGTGCGGAGCCGAGTACGAGTGGGGCGTCCACATCGCGGTCTTCGCCGGCAAGGCCGGGCTCGACGCCGAGCAGATCCGGTCCATCGTCGCCGGCGGCCCGGACGACGGCTGCTGGACCGACCCCGCCGACCGGGCCGTGCTCCGCGCGGTGGACGCCCTGTGCTCGGCGAACGACCTGTCCGACGACGAATGGCGGGAGCTGACCGGCGCGGTCGGCGAGGAGGGGGCGGTGGACCTGCTCCTGCTCTGCGGCTGGTACCACGCGATCTCCTTCGCCGCGCGCGTCCTGAGACTCCGGCCCGAACCCGGCACCCCGGCTTTCGGCGACTACCGGTCGTGAAGGGCGTGCGCACGGCCGCCGGACGGAGGTCTCCCGCCCCCGGCCGCCCGGCTCAGCCTTCGCCCACCGTCTCCTCCAGATAGGCCAGGGCCTTCGCGGGCTCCTCGGCGAAGAAGACCAGCTCGGACAGGGGACGCGGCAGGAACCCCTCGTCCTCCATGCGCCTGAACTGCTCTTTCAGCCCGTCGTAGAAGCCGGCGGTGTTCAGGAGCACCAGCGGCATCGCCGTCTGGCCGTGCTTCTTCAGCTCCAGGATCTCGGTGGCCTCGTCGAGGGTCCCGGTCCCGCCGACCATGATCACCACGGCGTCCGCCTTCTCCAGGAGCAGCCTCTTGCGCTCGCCCAGGTTCTCCGCGATCACCATGTCGTCCACGCCGGGCCGGACCTTGTCCGCCAGGAACCGCACCGAGACGCCCATGAGCCGGCCGCCCGACTCGTGCACGCCGTCGGCCACGACCCGCATGAGGCCCGTGTTGGAGCCGCCCCACACCAGGGTGTGCCCGGCCTTGCCGATGAGCTCGGCGAACTCGCGCGCCGGCCGGGTGTAGGTCGCGGACAGATCGGCCGCGGAGAGGAAAACACAGATCTTCATACGGTCACCGTACGCGCGACGGCCCCGGCCCTCACCTGGGGCGGAGGCGGACGGGCATATGCCGGACGCCGGAATGCTTGTTGCTCCGCGTGTATTCGATCGGGCCGGTCGGTTCCGCCGAATCCATCCGGTCGAGAAGGGTGTCGAACACGACGCGCATCTCCACGCGGGCCAGTGCGGCGCCCAGGCAGAAATGGCCGCCGCGGCCGAACGCCAGGTGGGGATTCGGGCTGCGCGCGATGTCGAAGCGGTACGCGTCGGGGAAGACCTCGCCGTCGCGGTTCGCCGACGCCCACCACAGGGTGACCTTGTCTCCCGCGCGGATCGGCTGTCCGCCCAGGGTGACGTCCCGGGTGGCGGTACGGCGGTTGTAGGGCGTCGGTGAGGACCACCTCAGCATCTCCTCGACCGCGCCCGGGAGCAGGCTCCTGTCGTCCCGGATCCGCTCCCACGCCTCCGGGTCCTCCATCAGGGCGTGCATGCCGGTGGCGATGGCGTTCCGCGTGGTCTCGCTGCCCGCCGCGATCAGCAGGTTGAAGAGCATCTGCTGTTCGAGGTCCGACAGGGGCTCGCCGTCGATGCGGGCGTGCGCGGCGAGCGAGAGCAGGTCGTCTCCCGGCTCGGCCCGTTTGCGCTCCAGCAAGGCCGACCCGTAGGCGAACATCTCCGCCGCAGCCTGCTGGGTGCGCTCGGTGCTCTCCCCCAAGGCCCGGTCTTCGTGGTCGAGCGTGGCATCGGCCCACAGCAGCAGCCGGTGCCGGTCCTCCTGCGGGACGCCGAGAAGCTGCGCCACGGCCTGCAACGGCAGTTCGGCCGCCACGTCCGTCAGGAAGTCGCACTCGCCCTTCGCCAGCGCGGCGTCCACTATCCGCTCGGCACGCCGCCGCAGGTCCGCCTCGATCGCCCGCAGCGCGCGCGGGGCGAGGCTCGGCGTCAGCAGGCGCCGGAACCGCTGGTGCCGGGGGTCGTCCATCATGTTCAGCAGGACGCCCGCGGCGAACCCGCCGGGAAGGTCCTCGATGAGCGTGCCCCCGCCCTCGCGTCCCGGCCCGCCCTCCGAGGAGAACGTCTCGCCGTCGGACGCGGCGGCCACGATATCGGCGTACCGGCTGATCACCCAGAAGCCCTCGCCGCCGGGGGTGTTCGCGGTCGCGGGGTGGAACCAGACCGGCGCGTCTCGCCGGAGCGCGTCGAAGACCTCGTACGGGAACCCGTGCGCGAACCGATCCAGGTCGGTCAGATCAAGGCCGTCCATCGTCCAAGGCTGGCACCGCCACCGGACTGAAACAACCGCTTGGTTGCCCGCTATCCGGCGAGGTGGGTCTCGTAGACGACCGCGTCCGGGAGCCGCCCGCCCACGGTGACGAACACGCCCTTGTTCAGCCAGTCCAGGTCGGGGGCGGCCGTCTCGATCGAGGTGGAGGCGCGGAAGACGTACTCGCTCGGGTCGACGTCCTCCCCGCGGCCCAGCCGGGCGAGGACCTCCGCGCTGCCGTGGCGCACCGAACGCGACCGGACGGAGAGCAGGTCACCGCGGTCGGTCCGCAGGGTGTAGCGGATGTCGCCCAGCGCGGTGCCGTCCGGCAGGACGGTCTGCCAGTCGGCGCCGGCCCCGGGCACGAGGACGCCCCGGAGGCCGGGACCGGTGAAGGTGCCGCCGGTCAGAGGCACGATGCGGCGGCGTCCCGCGGCGACCTCCCCCAGATCCAGCGGCGGGGCGAGGGCGGCCTCCAGCCGGTACACCAGCGTCAGCCGGGGATCGGGCAGGCGGCCGCCGCCGGCCGCGGCCGGGTCGTTGGGGTGGGCGCCGAGCGGCGTGACGGTGACGCGCATCCAGTCGTACAGCGGCAGGCCGCGGAGCAGGGCGTCGAGCCGGGGGCGGTCGTCGGCGCGGTACAACCCGAGGATCAGGCGTTCGCCCGATTCACTCTGCGTCGACCAGACCCTGGTGATGTGGCCCTGCGCCGCCAGGTCGGCCGCGGCGGCCGCCTCCGCGTCCTGCCGCCGCTTCACCTCGTCCTCGGGCGTCCCGTCCGGGACGTTGACCTGGAACTCGACGAGGAACTCCATGACGATCTCCTCCCATCGGGGAACGCGCCGGTCACGCGCCCGAGGCGAACTGCTGGCCGCCGTCGACGTCGAAGGTCGCGCCGGTCACCGCGGTGTTGGCCATCAGGTGCACCGCGAGCGCCGCGACGTCGTCCGGCTGGACGACGCGCCCGATCGGCAGCGAGCCGCGCAGCTGCTCGCGCCGCTGCTCCAGCTGGTCGCCCAGCAGCCGCGCCGACAGCGCCGTGTCCACGAAACCGGCCGCGATCAGGTTGGCGCGGACCGGCGCCAGCTCCAGCGCCAGCACGGCGACGAGCGCGGGCAGCGCCACCGTCAGCGGCGACGACACCACCAGCCCGAGGCCGGGACGCCGTGCACCGGTCCCGCCCATGAACACCAGCGACCCCCCGGCCGGCATCCGCCCCGCCGCCGCGCGCGCGATGCGGATCGGCAGCCACAGATGCTCCTCGACCTGCCGCTGCGCCTGCGCGAAGTCCACGTCGGCCAGGCGCGTGTAGTAGTTGCTCCCGGCCGTCACCATCACATGGTCGATCCGTCCCGGCACGCCTTCGAAGAACCGCTGGAGGCGTTCGGGGTCCGTCGCGTCGAACGCCTCGGTGCTCGCCGCACCGACGTCCGCCGCCGCCTCCCGCAGCCGCCCGGGATCGCGCCCCACCAGCACGACATCGGCGCCCTCGGCCCGTGCCAGGCGAGCCGTCTCCCGCCCGATGCCCGAGCTTCCGCCGATCACCACGACCGTCCGCCCCTGCAACCGGGCGTCGCCCTCACGAGGAGCACCGGGTTCCGTCATACCGCTTTCCCCTGGTCACGAGATGTCTCCGTCCATCGGCCCCCTTCCCGCGACACTCCCGATGCCTCCGCCGGAACCTTGATCCTGGAACGCGCAGCGCCCACCCTTGACCGCCCCTTGCCCTCACCCCCGACACCCAGATCAGCCGACGAGGCGACGCGCCAAGCCGAGAAGTTCCGGTAGCCGCAGCACGCGGTCGAACCCCGGGAGGGGAACGTGAAGCGGTTCGATCCAGCGGGTCGGTATCGCGTCCAGGCCGTAGCGGGCGCCCGCGAGGCCGCCGGTGACCGCCGCGACGGTGTCGGTGTCGCCGCCGAGGTCGATCGCCGCCCGCACCGCCTCCTCGTAGCCGCCCGTGGTGCGCAGCGCCCAGACCGCCGAGCCCAGGCAGGGCCAGACGGCGCCGTTGAACTCGGTGGCCTGGTCGGGATGCCAGCCGGGTGCCAGGACGGCCGCGTACCGCTCCCGGTGCCCAGGAGGCACCGCGTCCAGGACGTCCGGGATCGCGGCGAGCGGGTCGGCGCCGTGAAGCGCGCGGCGGACGAGTTCGTGGAAGACGGCGGTGCCCTCCCACGCCGCGCGGTCGCCATGGGTCAGGGCGGCGATGCGGCGGGCCGCGTCCATGGTGGCCTGCTGCCCGTCGCGCGCGAAGAACACCGCCGACGTGGAGGCCCGCATCAACGACCCGTTTCCCGCGGCCCGCCGGTTGACCTGGAAGTGGACGGCGGCCGCCAGGTCCCACGGCATGCCGCTGGTGAGCACGTCCTCGGTCTGGAGGCCGATGTCCTTCGGCTCGGACGCGGCCCACCGCTGGAAGCGGGCGAAGACGTCCGGCAGGTCCAGCCCGCCCCGCTCGATCAGGGAGTCGGCGACCAGGACCGCCATCTGCGTGTCGTCCGTCGCCTCGCCCGGGTCCCAGCCACCGCCCCCGCACATCTCACCGCCCGCACCGGGCTCCGGGAAGCGAGCCGAGAAGGCGCCCGGCGGGCCGAACTCGAATGGGGCGCCCAGTGCGTCACCGACTGCTGCGCCGACGACCGCGCCGGTCGCTCGTTCGCTTGGCTTCGTCAGGGTGGGCTCCTGATTCAGGGGGTGTGGAGGTTCCAGTCGAGTTCCCAGCGTCGCAGGGTCCCGTCCGTGCTGGCGGAGAGCGCGAAGCGGGCGTCGGCGCTGATGGCGACGGCGTTCACCGCCCCGGTGTGGCCGTCGAGGACGCGCAGGCAGCGTCCGCCGCCGAGGTCCCAGATCCGCACGGCGGCGTCGGATCCGCCGGAGACGGCGAACCGGCCGTCCGGGGTGAACCGGACGCGCTTGGACCGGACCTTCGGCACCGAGTCGACGCCCCGGGGGTTGTCGGGCTCGTCGCCGAAGACGCGCAGGCACTCGCCGGTCGCGGTGTCCCACAGGCGGATCGTGCGGTCGGTGTATCCGCCGGCGGACAGGACGCGGCGGCCGTCCGGGCTCAGGCAGGCCGACATCACCCAGTTGGTGTGGCCGTGCAGAACGCGCAGGCACTCGCCGGTCTCGGGGTTCCACAGCCGCACCGTCCCGTCCGCTCCGGTGGACGCGATCAGTTCCGGTGCGGTGTGCAGCGCGGTGATCTTCCCGGTGTGGCCCGGCAGTTCCCGCTCGCACGCGCCGGTGTCGAGGTTCCAGATCCGGATCACCGCGTCCGCGCCGGCCACGACGGCGCGCCGCGCGTCCTGGTCGAACGCGGCGGCGCCGGCGCCCAGCGGGCCCAGGCGCTCGATCGTCTCGACGCGCTCGCCGGTCGGCAGCGCCCATGCGGAGACGGTTCCGTCGCGGCTCACGGCCGCGGCCCGCGAGCCGTCGCGGCTCACGGCGACGGCGTTGACGGCGCTCGGGTGCTTCGCGAACGTTCGCAGGCGGGTCCCGTTCTCCACGTCCCAGAGCCGGACGGTGCCGTCCTGCCCTCCGGCCACGGCGGTCCGGCCGTCCGGGTGCGGGTCCACCGAGACGGGCGCGGTGCCGGACTCGAAGACCCCGGCCGGCCATGCGGAGCGGAGCCCGGTCCTGGTCGCGGAGCGGCCGAGGTCCCGCCACGCTTCGAGCAGCCGCGGGTCCCGCTCGTGTCCGGGGACGGACCTGGCCTCGGCGAGCAGGGACAGGGCCGTCCGCGGGTCCGCTCCGCGGGCCCGGTCCATCAGGTCCGTCACCGTGGCGTCGAGTCCGCTCAGCTCGGCGTGCTCCCGCGGCCTGCTCAGCTGGAACGGCGCGGTGTACCGCGGGGGCACCGTCCACCAGTGCAGGCCGGACCGCCAGGCCGACAGCAGCACTCCCGTGTCCGGGACGAGGTGAGCCGCCCGCACCGGGCCGTCGCCCCGGTAGGTGCGCAGGCACTGCCCGCCGTCGAGCGTCCAGAGCCGGACGGTGTCGTCCGCGCCCACGGAGATCAGGAATCCGTCGGACATCGACAGCGAGCGGACGATCCGGGCGTGCCCGGGCAGGGTCCGGACGTCCCCCGTGCGGAGGTCCCAGAGGCGGATCCTCCCGCCCGCGGCGAGCGCCGCGCGGTTCCCGTCGGCGCTGAGGCAGACCTCGTCGACGGCCTTGAAGCCGTCGCGGACGCGTGCGTCCAGGACGCGGACGCAGCGGCCGGTCGCGACGTCCCAGAGCCGCGCCGTGCCGTCCGCGCGGCCGGCGGTGAGGACGAGCCGCCCTTCGGCGTCGAGCGCCGTGACAGCCCTGCCCTGGTGCCCGTCGATCGCGAGCCGGAGCCCGCCGCCGGGGAAGTCCCATACGAGCACGGTCCCGTCGTAGGCGGCCGACGCGGCGGTCCGCCCGTCGCCGGAGAGGCACACCGACGACGACCACAGGGCCCGGTTCCAGCCGTCCGGTGCGCCGATCGCCCGCAGGCGGCGTCCCCCGGCCAGGTCCCAGAAGTGCACGGCGTCCGGACCGGCCGTGATCGCGGAGCGGCCGTCGTCGCTGATGCCGAGGGTGAACTCGACGCCGGGGGCCGTCAGCTCCCTCAGGCAGCGGCCGTCGCCGACGTCCCACACGCGCAGCACGCCGTCGCAGGCGACGACCGCGCGCCGCCCGTCGCCGGTGAACCGGACGCCCATCGTCGGGGGCTGCCGCGGGATCCGCATGCCGTCGAACGTCTCGACGCGCTCCTGGTAGGAGTACCAGGGGATGCGGCGCGTGCCGCTCGACGGCCGGGACCGGGCGGCCCCGTCGCGGCCGAGCATCGCGTCCGCCCGGTCGTGGTCGCCGCGTTCGCGGTGCACCTGCGCCAGCAGGCGGTGGGCGTCGTCCGGGTCGGCGCCGGGGACCGTGGCGTCGAGGGCCGAGACGAGGTCCTCGTCGGTGCACTCGCCGCGCCGCCAGCGGAGCAGGCCGGCGTTGTAGGTGGCGTTGAGGTGCTGCGGGTCGGCGGCCAGCGCCGCTGCGAACGCCTCGCCCGCCTCGGCCGGGCGCCCGAGGTCGAGCAGGGACACGCCGCGGTTGCTGAGCTCGCCGGCCCGCAGGTCCGCGACGACCGGAGCCGGACGCGGGCGGGACGCCCCGGCCGCCCGCCGGTGGATCTCCGCGAGTTCGGCGGCGACCTGGGTCAGGGACGCGGGCCGTTCGGCCGGGTCCGGCTTCAGGCACCCGGCCAGCAGATCGGCCAGCTCCGGCGGCAGTCCGGGGATCCCCGGCACGGGATCCGCGCGACAGGCGGCGAGCGCGGCGCCCGCCGCCGTCCCCGACCTCCAGGCGAGCCCGCCGGTGAACATCTCCAGCACGGACACGGCGAAGCTGTAGATGTCGGTGCGCCGCCCGACGGGCAGCCCCGCAGCCTGCTCCGGCGAGGCATAGGCGGGGGTCAAGCCGCTGGTGGACACCATGATGCTCGCTTCCGGAGGGGTGTCCGAGTCCGTCGGGACGGGCGCCACCGGTCCGGCCACGGCCCGCGCCTTCGCCAGCCCGAAGTCGGTCACCTTCGCGACGGCCCCGTCCGGGGTGCCGTCCATCAGCACGTTGGCGGGCTTGACGTCCTGGTGCACGACCCCGCGGTCATGGGCGTGCGCCAGTCCCCACGCGAACTGCACCGCCACGTCCAGGATCCGGACGAGCGCCTCGTCCCGGCCGCCGCTGTACAGGCGGCGGTCATCGATCCAATCGCGCAGGCTGCCGCCGGGCACGTACTCGGCGAACACGCGGGGGACGCCGTCCAGGACGCGCACGTAATGGCAGCCGCACACGTTCGGGTGAAGGCCCAGCGACACCCAGATCTCCGCCTCGGCGATGAACCAGTCCCGCTGCGCCTCCCTCGCGAACAGCTCCGCGCGCGGGCACTTCACCGCCAGGTCCGTGGCCCACTCCAGGTGCCGGACCCGGTACACGACGCCCATCGCGCCGCCCTCGTGCACCTGGAGAACCTCGTAGCGCCCGTCGACGACCTGGCCGACCCGCCACGCGTCGCCCGCCGCCACCCGTCCCCGGTCCCCCGGTCGCATCGGGCCCACGGCCGGCGCCCTCGGCCGGTCAGCGGGCGGAGCCGGGGCCCGGGGCCGCACGGCCGGGCACGAACTCGGGCAGCGCCGCGAAGCCGGGGTCGACCGTCGCCGTGGCCGTCGCCCAGCGCACCCACGCCCGCACCCGCGACAGCGGATGGTCGGGGAACTGCGCGTCCCATGCCGGGTCGTCGCCGCGGTGGAACGGCAGCGCGCCCGTCACCTCGGGGGCGTAGGGATGCGGGAGCAGCCAGCCGTCCAGTCCGACGCCGAGCGTGGCCATGATCGTCGCCTCGCGCATCCCGGTGACGCCCCTCTCCGCGGCGGAGCAGCCGAACATCACGTACCGGTCGGCCTTGGCCAGGAAGATGTTCGCCATGAACACCTGACCGCTGGGCGCGTTCGGGATCGGCGCCTTCACCACCTGGCACACGCCGCGGACGCCGCCGAGGACCACCGGCTCGGCCTCGATGAGGCAGCCCATCTGCGCGTATCCGGCGGCCAGGTTGCGGCGCATGGCGGGGACGTCCTCCAGCCAGGCCGGCTCCCCCAGCTGCGAGTTCGTGACGTTCTGGGTGATCCAGTCGCCGGTCCCCGGATGCACCCAGGTCGTCTCGTCGACGCGCTGCAGGCCGGTCGTGTTGAAGGTGACGACCACGGCTCAGATCTCCTTGTCGGCCGAACCGGCGCCGCCTCGCCGGAGTGATCACACCCTACTCACGGGGCACCGCCTCGCGGGACCTTTCGGTCGACAGCGGAGGAGATGCGCAGCCGCGACACTCCACGCCGAACGCGCTCATGCCGGTTATGCATGTATAAGTGCCTCGTGACTGATTCGATCGAACTGGTGATCTTCGACTGCGACGGCGTGCTGGTCGACAGCGAGCCCATCGCGGTGCGCACCCACTCGGCGGTGCTGACCGCGCTGGGCTGGCCGCTGAGCGAGGCGGAGGTGACCGAGCGGTTCGTGGGCCGGTCGACCGCGTCGATCAACGAGCTGATCGAGGCGCGGCTCGGGCCGGAGCTGACCGCCGAGGCGGGCCGCCGGTTCGAGCGGCTGCACCGGGAGGCGGTGGACGCGGAGCTGGCGCCGGTCGACGGCATCGCCGAGGCGCTGGCGGCCATCACCCTGCCGACCTGCGTGGCGTCCAGCGGCAGCCACGAGAAGATGCGCCACACGCTCGGCCGGACCGGCCTGCACGGCCGCTTCGAGGGCCGGATCTTCAGCGCGACGCAGGTCGCGCAGGGCAAGCCCGCCCCCGACCTGTTCCTGTTCGCCGCCCGGGAGATGGGCGTCGACCCCGCCCGCTGCGTCGTGGTGGAGGACAGCCGCTACGGCGTGCAGGCGGCCCGCGCCGCCGGCATGCGCGTCCTCGGGTACGCGGGCGGCCTGACCCCGGCGGAATGGCTCGAAGGGCCGGGCACGGTCGTCTTCGACGACATGCGCGACCTCCCCCGGCTGCTCGGCCTGGCGGACGGCACCGCCGGCTACGCCGAGGCGGCGGACACGCTGGCGGAGCAGTACGAGAGCGTGGCGTTCGCCGACGTCCACGAGGAGGCGCTGCCGTTCCTGCCGGCCCCGCCCGCGCGCGTCCTCGACATCGGCGCCGGGACGGGCCGCGACGCCGCCGCGCTCGCCGGCCTCGGGCACCGGGTGGTCGCCGCCGAACCCGTCGCCGAGATGCGGGCGCACGGGCGGCGCCTGCACGCCGGCCGGCCGATCGAGTGGGTGGACGACCGGCTGCCCGACCTGCCCGCGCTGCGCGAGCGCGGCGACGAGTTCGACCTGGTGCTCCTCAGCGCCGTCTGGATGCACCTGGACGCCTCGGAACGCGCGCACGGCGTCAAGCGCCTCGCCGAGCTGCTCGCGCCGGACGCCACGGTCGTGCTGGTCGTCCGGCACGGCCCCGTCCCGCCGGGGCGCCGGATGTTCGACGTTCCGGCGGAGGAGACGATCGCGCTGGCCGAGAGCGTCGGCCTGCGCCTCGTCCACCGGGCGGACCGCCCCGACCTGCACGGCCGCCCCGGCGTCCGGATGACCACCTTCGTCCTGCGCCGCTGAGGGACCGCCGCCCTCCGCTTTGCAGGGAGTTTCCTGACAAGGGCCTTCCGGCCCTTCCGGAGGCTCGGCCGGGTTCCTAACCTGCTGGCAGGGAGAACGGCTGGAGGACGCCATGGGAACCGGCGGTATCGGGGAGCGGCTGAATCGCCTGCGGCGCTGCTGCGGATTCGACCGGAACGAGCTCCGGCGCGACGTGGACCGCGCCCAGTGGCTGATCGGGCTGGTCCTCCTGGCCGGATGCGCGGTGGTCGCCGCCCTGGTGTCGGTCCGCGTCGGCCAGGACGTCTACGGCGCCGGCGTCCGGACCGAGCACCGGGAGGCCGCGACGCTCCGGAGGGTCGAGGCCACCGTCACGGCGGCCGAGGAGCAGGTGTCGGGGCGCCAGGTGACGGTCACCTGGACCGACGCGAACGGGGCGCGGCGCACGGCCGGCTACCTGACCTGGCGGGCCGCCCCCGTGGGTGCGCGCCTGCACGTCTGGGCGGGTCCGCAAGGGGTCAGGGACGACCCGCCCCGGACGCACGCGCGGACCGTCAGCGACACCGCCGCCTACGAGCTCGGTTCGCTGGCGGCGGTGGGGCTGACGTTCGGCGGCCTGTACACGCTGGTCCGGCGCCGCTGCGACCGGCTCCGGGACGAGCGCTGGGACGCCGCCTTGGCCGGGCTCGACCGGCACAGCATCGGCCCCTGACCGGCACGCCATCGGCCGCTGACCGGACGGGCGGCCCTGGACGTCGAGGGGCCGCCGGTCAGGAGTCACGCAGCGGGACGCGCCAGACGAGGACGGTGCCGCCGGCCTGCCCGGGCCGGGTGCCGAACGAGCCGCCCTGCTTCTCGGCGCGCTCGTGCATGTTGCGCAGGCCGCTGCGGCGGCCGTCCTCGGGGATGCCGACCCCGTCGTCCTCCACCCGCAGGGTCAGCTCGTCGCCGACGTCCACGGCCACGGCGACCTGCCCCGCGCGGGCGTGCCGCGCGACGTTCGACAGGGCCTCCTGCAGCACCGCGAGCAGGTGCTCGCCGGTCTCGTCGTCGACCTCCGTGTCGAGCAGGCCGTCCACCCGCACGGACGGCGCGAACCCGAGGTGCTCGGCGGCGGCGTCGGCCACGGCGTGCACGCGGCCGCGCAGCGACTCCTCGCCGCCGGTCGCCTGCAGCGCGAAGATCGACGAGCGGATCTGCCGGATCGTGTCGTCGAGGTCGTCGACGGCGCGCTGGATCCGGGCCGCCACCTCCGGCCGCTGCGTGATCTTGATCGCGGCCATCAGCGTCATCGCGGTGGCGAACAGCCGCTGGATGACGGTGTCGTGCAGGTCCTTGGCGATGCGGTCGCGGTCCTCCAGCAGCGCGAGCCGCTCGGCGTCCCGGCGCCGGTCGGCCAGCTCCAGCGCCACCGCCGCCTGCCCGGCGAACGCCTCCAGCAGCCGCTGCGTCCCCTCGGAGAACACCGGCCCGCCCGGCGGGTTGACCACCGCGAGGACGCCCCGGGCCGACGAGCCCACGCCCAGCGGCACCACCAGCACCGGCCCGACCGGGACCTCGGCCGGCGCGCCCGCCTGCTGCGCCGCCTCCGCGCCGTCTGGCAGCCGCACGGCGACGCCCTCCCGGAACACCGTCCCGGCCACCGGGTGGTCCAGCGGCACGCGCAGCCCGCGCAGGCGGTCGGCGCCGGTGCCGTCGGCGGCCTCCACCATGAACGCGCGGCCGTCGTCCTCGGCCAGCGCCACGCTCGCCAGGCCGGCGTCGGCGATCTGGCGGGCGCGCTCGGCGACCAGCGAGGTGACCTCGTGGGGGTCGATGCCGGACAGCAGCGTCGTGGAGATCTCGGCCGACGCCTCCAGCCACCGCTCGCGGCGCCGCCCCTCCTCGTACAGCCGGGCGTTCTCGATCGCGACGCCGGCGGCCGTGGCCAGCGCGGTCACCACGATCTCGTCCTCTTCCTCGAACTCCCCGCCGCCGGCCTTCTCGGTCAGGTAGAGGTTGCCGAACACCTCGTCGCGGACCCGGACGGGCACGCCGAGGAACGTCCGCATCGGCGGATGGTTCGCCGGGAACCCGTACGACTCGGGATGGTCGCTCAGGTCCGGGAGCCGCAGCGGGCGCGGCTCCTTGATCAGCAGTCCCAGGATGCCCTTGCCGTCCGGCCAGTGCCCGATCCGGGCGATCTCCTCATCGCCGACGCCCACGGTGACGAACTGGACGAGCCGCTCCCCCTCCTCGCCGATCACTCCCAGCGCGCCGTAGCGCGCGTCGACCAGCGTGGTCGCGGCGTGGATGATCCGCTGGAGAACCGTCTCCAGGTCCAGCTCGCCGCCGATGGAGACGACGGCCTCCAGCAGGGCGTGCACCCGGTCACGGGTCGACCGCGCCGCCTCCAGCCGCGTCTGAAGTTCCGCCAGGAGATCGTCCAGCTGCAACTGCGGCAGGAGCAGCCGGGCACGGTCCTCGCCCGGCCGGGAATCGTCGCCCACGCCCCCAGTATCCCCGACCCGCGGCGGCGGGACCCGGTGGCGCCCGGCGGCGGGGCCGCACGCCCTCCGGCACCGAGCAGGTGCGGACGGTCGGGATCGGGTGCGCAGGGGTCAGGCGGCGGACGGGACGATGGCGACCGCGCAGGGGGCGTGCTGGAGCATCGCCGAGCTGGTCGCGCCGAGGAGCAGCGGGCCGAGACCGCCGGCGCCGCGGTCCCCGACCACCAGCAGATCGGCGTCCTCCGCCGCCTCCAGCAGGGCCTCGCGGGGGCGGTCCATGACCACCGAGGCCCGGAGGTCGACCTTCGGGTAGCGGTGCCGCCAGGGCGCGACGGCCCGCTCCAGCGTCACGGCCCTGACCTGGGCGAGCCGCTCCTTGTCGGCGAACAGGGCCAGCTCCGCCTCGTCGACCGCCCACGGCTCCCAGACCCCGAACACGACCCGAAGGCCCCATTCGCGCGACGCGGCCTCCTCCATAGCGAAGCCCAGCGCGGCGTCACCGCCCGCGGATCCGTCCACGCCCGCGACGACGAGGCCGTGGGCACGGCCGTAGTGGCGGACCGCCACCACGGGACGGCGCGCCCGCGCCGGCAGCCGCACCGCGGTCGACCCGACCGGCAGATGGTGCCGCTCCCCGGAGCCGATCACGATCAGTTCCGCGTCCCCGGCCTCGTGCAGCAGCGCGTCCGCCACCGGTCCGGCCCTCAGCCGCCCGCCGACGGCGCCCGGGGCACCGAGCTCGGCCGCGCGCGCCTCCCCGCGCTCGAGGAGCTTCTCCCCCGCCCGCTTGATGATCGCCTCCACGTCGTCGTCCACGTGGTCCGCGGCGTACGGCCAGTGCCAGCAATGGCACAGCACCAGGTCCAGCCCGCGCAGGCGCGCCTCGTCGACCGCCCACCGCAGGGCGGCCCCGGTGCCCTCGGTGGCGTCGTAGCCCAGCAGGACGTGCGGTCGTTGGGCCCTGTCCAGTCCGTCCATTCCCAACACATCTCCCCCCTGAGGCGGCTGTAACGGACGGAGCACCCGGACCCGGAGATCATGTCCCGGCCGGGCCATGATGGGGTGGGAGCGGCCCCCGCCGCCCAGGGAAAGGCATCCCCATGCGCGTCATCTCGGAGCAGCACCTCGCCCGCGTCCTGGCCGGGCTGCCGGGGCGTCCGAGGATCGTGGCGGGCGGCAACTTCGCCGCGCCGCGGCGCGCTCTGGAGATCGCGGACGCGGCGATGGGCGAGTACCGGCTGTTCATGCTCAACGCGCAGGGCGACCTTCCCGACCGCGAGGGGGTCGACCTCGAGACGCCGTTCGTCGGGGCCGGGATGCGCGGCCGCGCGAACCTGCGGTACTTCCCGTCGCGGCTGTCGCTGGTCCCGAACCTGCTCAAGGAGTCGCTGCCGCCGGAGGTGGTGATCGTGCAGACCTCGACGCCGTCCGCCGGGACCGTCTCCCTGGGCATCGAGGTCAACATCCTCCCGGCGGCCATCGAGGCCGCGCGGGCCCGCGGCGGCCTGGTCATCGCCCAGCTCAACCCGCGGATGCCCTACACCTTCGGCGACGCCGTCCTGGCGGAGGACGAGATCGACTACGCGATCGAGGCCGACGAGCCGCTCGCGACGCCGGTGCCGCGGCCGCCCGGCGAGGTCGCCCACCTGATCGGCGAGCGGGTCGCGCGGCTCGTCCCCGAGCACGCCACGCTGCAGCTCGGCATCGGCGCGGTCCCGGACGCGGTGCTCGCGTCCCTCCTGGACCGCCGGGGCCTCGGCGTCTGGTCGGAGATGTTCAGCGACGGCGTGCTGGCGCTGGAGAAGGCCGGCGCGCTCGACACCGGGACCCCCATCACCGCCTCGTTCGCCTTCGGCGGCCGGGAGCTCTACGACTGGGCCGACCGCAACGACCGGATCCGGATGCTGCGCACCGAGAAGACCAACGACCCGAGCCTCATCGCCCGCAGGCCGCGCATGGTCGCGGTGAACTCCGCGCTCCAGGTGGACCTGTTCGCCCAGGCCAACGCCAGCCGCGTGCGCGGGACGATCTACTCCGGCTTCGGCGGGCAGACCGACTTCGTCGTCGGGGCGCTGCACTCCCCCGGCGGGCGCGCCGTCATCGCCCTGCCGTCCTGGCATCCCCGCGCGGACGTCTCCACGGTCATCGCGCGGCTGGCCGGGCCGGTGACCTCGTTCCAGCACAGCTACATCGTCAGCGAGCAGGGCACGGCCACCGTCTGGGGCAACGACGCCGCGTCGCAGGCCGAGCAGATCATCGACAACGTCGCGCACCCGTCCGCCCGGGACGGGCTGCGCGAGCAGGGCCGCGAACTCGGCGTCCTGCGCCCCTGACGGCCGGGTCGGCCCGGTCGGCTCGAAAACCCCAGGGCGGTCAGGCGAGGGTGAGGAAGAGCTTCTCCAGCTGAGCCCGGTCCACCGCGGCCTGGGCCGGGTCGTCGCCCTGGGCGAGGCACTGCTCCAGGCCCGTGGCGATGATCTTGAATCCGGCCCGGTTCAGCGCCCGGGAGACAGCGGCGAGCTGCGTGATCACGTCCTTGCAGTCGCGCTCGTTCTCGATCATCTGGATCACGCCGCCGAGCTGCCCCTGGGCGCGCTTCAACCGCACGATGACGTCGGCCAGTGAATCCCGTTCGAGCTCCATGCGTCCCCCCTCCTGGTTACCCCCCAGGGTATCCGCCCCGGCCGCCTCCGGCACCGGGAAAGGTGCCTCCACCTGCGGTCCCACTGTGACATTCGATACCCCAGGGGGTATTTGCCGGGGGCGCCGACCAGGGGCTAACCTGGGCCGAAAGATACCCCCTGGGGTATCCAGCATCGGAGGAGGGCCACGTTGATCGAGATCGTCTCCATTGACACGCCGACCCTGGGCGACCGCGGCTACCTGGTCACGGACGGGCGGGTCGCGTTCGTCGTGGACCCGCAGCGCGACATCGACCGGGTCCTGGACCTGGCGGGCGAGCGGGGCGTCACCGTCACGGACGTCTTCGAGACCCACATCCACAACGACTACGTGACCGGCGGGCTCGCGCTCGCGCGGGCGACCGGGGCCGCCTACCACGTCAACGCCGAGGACCCCGTCGCGTTCGACCGTCACCCGGTGGGGGACGGCGACGTCGTCGAGATCGGCGAGGACATGCGCGTCCGCGCGATCGCGACGCCTGGCCACACCTTCACCCACCTGTCGTACGTGCTGGAGGCGCCCGGACGCGCCCCCGCCGTCTTCACCGGCGGATCCCTGCTGTACGGCTCGACCGGCAGGCCCGACCTGCTCGGGCCGGAGCACACCGACGCGCTCGTCCACGCCCAGTACGGGTCCGCCCACCGGCTGGCGGACGAGCTCCCAGAGGACGCGGAGATCTTCCCGACGCACGGGTTCGGCAGCTTCTGCTCCTCCACGCAGTCGCAGGCCACCGCGTCCACCATCGGGCAGGAGAAGGGCGCGAACCCGGTGCTGACCCTGGAGGAGCGCGAGTACGTCGAGACGCTGCTCGCCGGGCTCGACGCCTACCCGGCCTATTACGCCCACATGGACCCGGCGAACACCGCCGGCCCGGACGCCCCGGACCTGTCCGAGCCGCACCGCGCGGACGCCGCGGAGATCCGCGACCGGATCGACGCCGGGGAATGGGTGGTGGACCTGCGCAGCCGCACGGCCTTCGCGGCCGGGCACGCGGCGGGCGCGCTCAACTTCGGGCTCGACGGCGCCTTCGCCACCTACCTCGGCTGGCTGATCCCCTGGGGGACGCCGGTGACCCTGCTGGGCGCGACGGCCGAGGACGTCGCGACCGCGCAGCGGGAGCTGGTCCGCATCGGCATCGACCGGCCCGCCGCGGCCGCCACCGGCGGCCCGGAGGACTGGTCGTCCGGCGCCCCGAGCACGCTGCCGACGGCGACGTTCGCCGATCTGGCGTCCGTCCGCCACCACCGCCCGGTCGTGGTCCTGGACGTCCGCCGCGACCAGGAGTGGTCCGGGTCCCGGATCGACGGCGCGGTGCACGTCCCGCTGCACGACCTGCTCCGGCGCCTGGACGACGTCCCGGCGGGCGAGGTCTGGGTGCACTGCCAGAGCGGCTACCGGGCGTCCATCGCCGCGTCGATCCTGGCCGCCGCCGGCCGCCGGGTCGTGGCGATCGACGACGAGTACCGCACCGACTCCCTTACCGGCCTTCCGATCGTCGCGGCCGCCTGACACCGAGGAGAACCTCCGATGCCCCTGTCCCCTGCCCGGCTCGACGCCGCGGCGCTCCGCGAGCGCCTGGCCCAACCCGATCCGCCGCGGCTGCTGGACGTGCGCACGCCCGCCGAGTTCGCGTCCGTGCACATCCCCGGCTCGTACAACGTCCCGCTTGACCTGCTGCGCGAGCACCGGGACGAGCTCGGCCGCCGGCTCGGCGAGACCGTGCTGGTCTGCCGCAGCGGCGCCCGCGCGGCGCAGGCCGAACGCGCCCTGGCCGAGGCCGGGCTGACCGGCGTGCACGTCCTCGACGGCGGCATCACCGCCTGGGAGGCGTCGGGCGCCCCGGTGAACCGCGGCCGCGCCGCCTGGGACCTCGAACGCCAGGTGCGCCTCGTCGCCGGGTCGCTCGTGCTCGTCGGGGTCCTCGGCGGCCTCGCCGTGCCCGCCCTGCGCTGGCTGGCCGCCGCGATCGGCGCGGGGCTGACCGTCGCGGCGCTGACCAACACCTGCGCGATGGGGATGCTGCTGGCGCGCCTGCCGTTCAACCGGGGGCCCGCGTGCGGCACCGACGCCGTCGAGCGCCTCGTCCGGGACGGGGGTCCCGGATGACCCTCGCCCTCACTCTCGCCGCCGCGGTCGCCGTCGGCCTCACCCTGGGCCTGCTGGGAGGCGGCGGGTCGATCCTGACCGTCCCGGTCCTGGTGTACCTGGCGGGCGTCGCCCCGGAGCGGGCCATCGCCATGTCCCTGTTCGTCGTCGGTGTGACCAGCGCGGTCAGCGTGCTCCCGCACGCGCGCGCGGGACGGGTGCGATGGCGCACCGGCCTGCTGTTCGGCGCCGCGGGCATGGCGGGCGCCTACCTGGGCGGACGGCTCGCGGCGTTCCTCCCCGCGGGGGTGCTGCTGGCGGGCTTCGGCGTGATGATGGCGATGACCGCGTTCGCGATGCTGTGCGGGGGCTCGCGCGCCCGTCCCGGGGCCCCGGGCGACGCCCCGCGTCCCCGGCCGGCGGCCCGGACCCTGCTGAACGGCGCCGTGGTCGGGCTGGTCACCGGCCTGATCGGCGCGGGCGGCGGGTTCCTGATCGTGCCCGCGCTCGTCCTGCTGGGCGGGCTGGCCCTGCCCGCCGCCGTCGGCACCTCGCTGCTGGTCATCTCGGCCAACTCGTTCGCGGGCCTGGCCGGGCACCTGCAGAGCGTCCACCTCGACTGGCGCCTCACCCTCGCGGTGACCGGCGTCGCCGTGGCCGGCAGCCTCGCCGGCTCGCGGCTCACCGGCCGCGTCGAGCCGGACCGGCTCCGCCGCGTCTTCGGCTGGTTCGTCGTGGCGATGGCCGTGTTCGTGGTCACCGAGCAGATCCCGGACGGGGCGCGCCACGCGCTGCTCGGCACGCCGCCCGGCTGGGGCGCCTTCGCCGGGACCCTGCTGGCCCTGGCCGCCGGAGCCTCGCTGCTCTGCCGGACGATACGCCCCGCCGGTCCCGATCACGCCTCCCGCTGATCCGCCGGGGCCTCTGCACCGGCCGGAACGCCGATGAGGTCGCGCTCCTCCGGCCGACGGGTCAGCCTCCCGGGCCGAACAGTGCGGTGAGCAGTTCGGCGCCCTCATCGGGGGCGCGTACCTCCAGGTGCAGCACCGGGCCGTCGAGATGCAGCCGGAAGTCGAAGAACGGGCAGCACCGCTGCTCGGCGGCGGCGAGCGCCATGATGCCGGTGGCGCGGTCGGCGGGCACGGTGAGCCGGACCCCGTCCTCGATCCGGCGGCTTGCGCCGTCACCGATCAGCCGCCGCCACTGCTCGGTCCGCTCGCCTAGAGCGTCGCCCTTCAGCGAGCAGGCGACCGGAGCGGTCCGCCACCGTTCGCTCCCGCTACCGCTCCCGGCGGAAGCGTCGTGGACGAGCGGTGACGCCGGGGAGACCGGCGTGCCGGCGGGCGGGAACCCGCACTCGTCGTCGCAGGGACCCGCCCGGTCCGGCAGCCCGTCCAGCCGCTCCAACGCCCGGCGCAGGACGCCGATGAACGCCGCCAGCTCGGCGGCGCGCGCACGCGCCTCGGACGCGTGCTCCGCGATGCGCGGGCGGAGATCGGCCTTCACCTCCGCGCACGCCCCCGACTCCCACACCGGGAGCAGCTCCGCCACCTCCTCCAGCCGCAGGCCGAGGTTCTTGGCGGCGCCGATGAACGCCAGGCGCTCCACCGCCTCCTCGCCGTAGAGGCGGTACCCGGCCGCGGACCGATCGGCCCGCAGCAGGCGGGCGGTCTCGTAGAACCGCAGGGTGGTGGCCGGGACGCCGGAGCGCTCGGCGAGCTGGGAGATCCGCATCGTCCGCACACCCGGACGGTAGACCTTCGACCCGGCTCGAAGGTCAAGGGCGCATGCCGCGGCGCGGTCCGTACCGCGCCGGGCGTAGGCCGGGTGTCGCCGCCGGGCCGATGCCCGCCGGACGTCCGGCCTGGATCCTGGCGGTCATCGCCACCGGACACCCGCCGCGCTCGGGCGGCCCCGGTCCGTCCCGAAGGAGCCGATCATGACCGTGCGTCCCACCCGCGATCGAGGGCAGGAGCCCCCGCACGCCCCCGGTGATGCGGCCGAGGAGGCGGCCGTCGTGACCGGCGAGCGGCCTGGCCGACGGACGGCGCGGGCGTGGCGGCTCTCCCGGCGGTGGCGGCGCGCCACGCTGGTCGTCCATCTGCTGTCGGCCGGCGCGTGGTTCGGCATCGACGTGATCGTCGCGGTGCTGGTGCTGACCGGCTGGTTCGCCTCCGACGTGGAGGTGCGGAGCCTGGCGTACCGGGCGCTGGCGGAGTTCGCGGCGGTGCCGATGCTGCTGTCCGGGTTGCTCTGCCTCGTGACGGGCCTGCTGCTCGGCCTGGGCGGCAAGTGGGGGCTGCTGCGCTACTGGTGGGTGGCGGTCAAGCTCACGCTCAACCTGCTCCTCTGCGTCCTCATTCTCGTCGTGCTCCAGCCGGGCATGGACGCGGTCGCGGACTACGGGGAGCAGCTCCTGGTCGGGACGCCGTCCAGCGACAAGGTGAAAACGCTCTTCTTCCCGCCCGCGGTGTCGCTCTCCACGCTCGCGTTCGCCACGGTCCTCGCCGTGTACAAGCCGTGGGGGCGGCTCCGCCGGGAACGCGGCTCCTCGTGAAGGGGGTGCCGGCGCGGCGCCCTTGCTACGCTAACGTACTAGTTCGTCCATAAAGAGGGGGCGTATCGCGCCATGCGCAGGTCAATCGCGACCGTGTCGCTCAGCGGCTCGCTTGCGGACAAGCTCACCGCGATCGGCGGCGCCGGCTTCGACGGCGTGGAGATCTTCGAGAACGACCTGCTCGTCAGCGACCTGAGCCCCGAGGACGTCCGGGAGCGCGCGGCGGACCTCGGCCTGGCCGTCGAGCTGTACCAGCCGTTCCGCGACTTCGAGGCGGTGCCTCCGGACCTGCTCGCCGGGGGGCTGCGCCGCGCGGAGCACAAGTTCGCCGTGATGGAGCGGCTCGGCGCGCGGCAGATGCTGGTGTGCTCGAACGTCTCCCCGGCCGCGATCGACGACGACGTGCTCGCCGCCGAGCAGCTGCGGCTGCTCGCGGAACGCGCGGCGGAACACGGGATCAGGATCGCCTACGAGGCGCTCGCGTGGGGACGGCACGTCAGCGACTACGCGCACGCCTGGCGCATCGTCCGCATGGCCGACCACCCCGCCCTCGGACTGTGCCTGGACAGCTTCCACATCTCGGCCCGGGACGTCGACCCGTACGCCATCCGCGCCATACCCGGCGCCAAGATCTTCTTCCTGCAGCTCGCCGACGCTCCCTCGCTCCCGATGGACGTCCTCTATTGGAGCCGCCATTACCGGTGCTTCCCCGGCCAGGGCGACATGGACGTGGCGGGTCTCGTCGCGTACGTCCTGCGGACGGGCTACGACGGGCCCCTGTCGCTGGAGGTGTTCAACGACATCTTCCGGCAGGCGGCGTCCATGCGGACGGCGCAGGACGCCATGCGCTCCCTCATCGCGCTGGAGGAGCAGGTCGGCCAGCGCGCCGGCGGCCCGGTGGCGGGGCTGACGTCGCCGCCCCGTCCGGTCGTGCCGAGCGGCTTCGCGTTCGCCGAGCTGGCGGCCCCGTCCGCCGCCCCGCTCGGGGACCTGCTGGAGGCCCTCGGGTTCGTCCGCACCGGCGTGCACTCCGGCAAGCCGGTAGAGCTCTGGGAGCAGGGCGCCGCCCGCGTGCTGGTGAACAGCGGGAGCGCGGAGAGCCCGGACGGCCCGGCGCTCGGCGCGATCGGCCTGGAGTCGCCGGACCCGGCCGCGTCGGTCAAGCGCGCCGAGGCGCTGCTCTCCCCCGTCCTGCCGCGGATGCGGGGACCGCACGACGCCCCGCTGGACGCCGTCGCCGCACCGGACGGGACCGAGGTGTTCTTCTGCCGGACGGCGCGTCCCGACCATCCGAGCTGGACCGACGACTTCTCCGCCGACCGGCGGAGCCCCGCCCCGGCCACCGGTGGGATCACCCACATCGACCACGTGGCGCTCACCCAGCCGTGGCACCACTTCGACGAGGCGTCGCTGTTCTACCGGAGCGTCCTGGGCCTCCGCCCCCACGAGAGCCTCGAACTGCCGGACCCGTACGGGCTGATGCGCAGCCGGGCGGTGTCCACCGAGGACGGCGGGGTGCGGGTCGCGCTCAACGTCGCGCACGTCGGCGCGCACGACGGGTCGCACGACCTGGCGTGGCAGCACGTCGCGTTCGCCAGCGGCGACATCGTGGCGACCGCGCGCCGGTTCCGCGCGTCGGGCGGCCCGATGCTCGCGATCCCGGAGAACTACTACGACGACCTCGAAGCCCGCCACGACCTCGGCGCGGAAAGGCACCGGCTGCTCCGCGAGCTGGGCCTGCTGTACGACCGGGACGAGCACGGCGAGTTCCTGCACTTCTACACCGAGACGACCGGCCGCGTCTTCTTCGAGATCGTCCAGCGGATCGGCGGCTACCGGGGCTACGGCGCCGTCAACGCGCCCGTCCGGCTCGCCGCGCAGCACGCCCGGCCGCGCCGCCGCGCGGGCTAGCCCCCGGCGGGCGCCGCCCCGGGACCACTCGTGGTCAGCGAGCGGGGCGGGCGCCGGGAGCACCATAAGATGTGTCCTCGTCCGCACCCCTCTCCTGGAGTCACATGCCGTCGCACTCCGTCACATCCGCCTCGGGAGAGCGCCAGCGCGACGCCGACCGCACCCGCGCGGAGATCCTGGAGGTCGCGCAGCGGGAGTTCGCGCGGCACGGGTACGCCGGCGCCCGGGTGGACGACATGGCGGCGCTCATGCGCACCACCAAGCGGATGATCTACTACTACTTCGGCGGCAAGGAGAAGCTGTACGTCGCGGTGCTGGAGAAGGCGTACGGCGAGGTGCGCAAGCTGGAGTCGACGATCGACGTCCAGCACCTGGCGCCGGTGGAGGCGATCCGCACGCTGGCCGAGCTGACGTTCGACCACCACGAGGCGCATCCGGACTTCATCAAGCTCGTCAGCATCGAGAACATCCACCAGGCCGAGCACCTGCGCAAGTCGGAGGCGCTGCCGAACCTCAGCGGCCCGGTGGCGGAGCTGATCTCGCAGATCCTCGACGCCGGCCGCGCCTCCGGCGACTTCGTCGCCGAGGCGGACGCCATCGACGTGCACATGATGATCAGCTCCTTCTGCTTCTTCCGGATCGCGAACCAGCACACGTTCGGCGCGCTGTTCGGGCGGGACATGACGGCGCCCGAGCACCGGGAGCGGCACCGCGAGATGATCGGCGAGATGGTCGTGGCCTACCTGACCGGCGCGGGACGCGGCGGACCCGCGCGCGGCCCCGGCCGCGGCGGGCCCGCGCAGAACGGGCCCGGTCGCGGCGGCTCCTAGC